>NZ_JAGIOE010000002.1 GCF_017876575.1 Paeniglutamicibacter psychrophenolicus | reverse complement strand
ATTCCACCTGCTCCTGGGTGAAATCGATGGCCTCGCCGGCGGCAATGCGGACCTGCCATTCGACCAGGTCGATGCGTTCCCCGTCGATCCGGACGATTTCCTCGGTCACCGGGTGCTCGACCTGCAAGCGCGTGTTCATCTCCATGAAGAAGAATTCTTCCGGGTTCTCATCGGAGACCAGGAATTCCACTGTTCCCGCCCCCACATAGTCCACGGAGCGGGCGGCCGCCACGGCGGCCGCACCCAGTTCGGCGCGAATCCTGGCGCCGTGGGCCAGGTTTTCCAGCAGTGGCGCAGGAGCTTCCTCGATGACCTTTTGGTGGCGGCGCTGCAGGGAGCATTCGCGTTCGCCCAGGTGCACCGTGTTTCCGTGCCTGTCGGCTAGGACTTGCACCTCGATGTGGCGCGGGTTGCGCACCAGGCGTTCAAGGAACAGCGTGTCGTCGCCGAAGGCGCTTTTTGCGGTACGCCGCGCGCTGGCCAGGTTTTCGGGCAGGTCTTCGGCTGATTCGACGACGAACATGCCTTTGCCGCCGCCACCGGCGGAGGGCTTGATCAGGAGCGGGAAACCGATGTCCAGGGCCGCGGCTCCGAGCTGTTCGTCGCTCAGGCCGGGTTCGGCGATGCCCGGCACGACGGGAACACCGTGGGCGACCACATGGTTTTTGGAGCGGATCTTGTCGCCCATGAGATTGATGGATTTCACGTCCGGGCCGATGAACGTGATGCCGGCATCCTGCAGGGCTTGGCCGAAGTCGACGTTTTCGGAGAGGAACCCGTAGCCGGGGTGCACGGCCTGGGCGCCGCTGCGCCGGGCAGCATCCACGATTGCCTCGATGCTCAGGTAGCTTTCGGTGGCGGGGCCCGGCCCGACGCGCAGGGCAATGTCGGCCTCGGCAACGTGGCGGGCTCCTGCGTCGGCGTCGGAGTAGACGGCGACCGAGCGGATGCCCAGGGCGCGCAGGGTGCGGATGACGCGGACGGCGATTTCCCCGCGGTTGGCCACGAGCACCGTATGGAAGAGTTCGTTTTTCACGGTTGATCCGTTCTGGAATGGGGTTCTCATGGTGGGCTGTTACATCCGGAAGACGCCGAAGGAGGTCTCCGGCAGAGGCTGGTTGGCGCACACGTCCAGGGCCATGCCCAGGACCCGGCGGGTATCGACCGGGTCGATGACACCGTCATCCCAGATTCGCGCCGTGGAGTAGTAGGGGTTGCCCTGGGCTTCGTACTGTTCCTTGATGGGTTCCTTGAAGGCGTCCTCGTCGGCGGCATCCCAGCTCCGGCCAGCGCTTTCGATCTGGTCGCGCTTGACGGTGGCCAGGACGGAGGAGGCCTGCGCGCCGCCCATGACCGAGATGCGGGCGGCAGGCCACATCCACAGGAAACGCGGCGAATACGCCCGCCCGCACATCGAGTAGTTTCCCGCACCGAATGAGCCCCCGATGACGACCGTCAGTTTGGGGACGCGGGCGGTCGCCACGGCGGTGACCATCTTGGCGCCGTTTTTGGCGATGCCGTCAGCCTCGTAATCGCGCCCGACCATGAATCCGGCGAGATTTTGCAGGAAAACCAGCGGGATGCCGCGCTGGTCGCAGAGTTCGATGAAATGGGCGCCCTTGAGTGCGGACTCGGAGAAGAGCACGCCGTTGTTGGCGACAATGCCGACGTTGTGACCGTGGATGCGGGCGAACCCGGTGACCAGCGTGGTGCCGTAGTCGGACTTGAATTCGTGGAACTCGCTGCCGTCGACCACGCGGGCAATGACCTCGCGGACATCGTAGGGGGCGTTCACATCGGTGGGGACGGTTCCGTAAAGCTCGCTGGCATCCTCCAACGGTTCTGCAATCTGTGCCGCGATGTCCCAGACCGGTTCCGGCGACGGAGGCAGGGTTTCAATGATGTTCCGGACTATCGACAAGGCGTGGGCATCGTTTTCGGCCAAGTGGTCCACCACCCCGGAGGTCTTGGCGTGCAGGTCTCCGCCGCCGAGTTCCTCCGCGGTGACGATTTCGCCGATGGCCGCCTTCACCAGGGGAGGGCCGCCCAGGAAGATGGTTCCCTGGTTGCGGACGATGACGGTCTCGTCGCTCATCGCCGGGACATAGGCGCCGCCGGCGGTGCAGGAGCCGAGGACGGCGGCTATCTGCGGGATCTTGCGCGCCGACAGATTGGCCTGGTTGTAGAAGATCCGCCCGAAGTGGTCGCGGTCGGGGAAGACCTCGTCCTGCATGGGCAGGAACGCACCACCCGAGTCGACCAGGTACACGCAAGGCAACCCGTTTTCCAGCGCGATTTCCTGGGCGCGTAGGTGCTTCTTGACGGTCATCGGGAAGTAGGTGCCGCCCTTGACCGTCGCGTCGTTGGAGATCACCAGCACGTGGCGTCCGTGCACCAATCCGATTCCGGCAATGACTCCGGCACCGGGGCACTCCCCGCCGTACATCTCTTCTGCCGCAAGGGGCGCGATCTCCAGGAAGGGGGAGCCCTCGTCGAGGAGGGCGTTGACGCGTTCACGGGGCAGGAGCTTCCCGCGATCCAGATGGCGCTGGCGAGATTTCTCCGAGCCCCCCAGAGCCGCCCGTGCCAGTCGGGTACGCAATTCCTGTACGAGCCCCGATTGGCGCTCTGCATTCTGCACAAATCCTGGGTCGGTCGTATCAACGCTGCTGATCAGTGTTTCCACGGTTTCTCTTTCGTCGCGGGGGGGTATGAGGGGATGGGGAAAGTTCTTGGGGGTGCTAGGAAGCGTTTGCGCGTACCTGCACGGGATCGGGTTCGCTGTCGAGCCGGCGTGGGGCAACGACGAAGTCGACGCCGTCCAGGGCGGTGCTGTCCACGGCGAGAATTCGGTAGGCCATGTTGACGAAGTACTGCTGCACCTCTTCAAGCCGCAAGCGGCCATCCTGTCGGAACCAGTGAGCGACACCGGTCCCCATTTCCATGAGTGCCAGCCGCGCCATGGTGAGGTCGTCAGTGTTGAATGCCCCGACCCGGACGCCACGTTCGAGAACCTGGGTAAAAAGAGCCTCATACTCATCGCGGAGCTCCTGCATGGCTGGACGATTGGCTTCGGAGAGGGCGCGCATTTCATATTCGGCCACCCTGGCCGTGAGCTGATTCGTGCCGGTGAGCCCAACGTGTGATGACACCAGGAATGCCAGTTGGATGGCTGGTTCGGCGCTGCCACGCAGTGCCTCGGAACCGGATCGAATCATCTCGTTGAGGCAATCGCGCATGATGCTCACCAGGAGGTCTTCCTTGCTCCCGACATAGTGGTAGAGCGTTGCCGAGTTGATGCCTGCGGCCGCCCCGAGATCACGAATCCCGGTGGCAGCAAAGCCGCGGGCGGCAAAGAGCGAAACCGCTGCTTGCTGGACCTTGCCCAAATTCATGGTGGGGGCTCTTCCTTGTATGGAAATATCTTGTCCCAATCAATCGATTGGGTAATACTCAACAGTAAAGCTCAGAAGCGAGCTGAGTGTCAATCAGTTGATCGGGAATCGTTTGGGCCTAGGTGAATCCCGACGCGGCCCCACTTGCCATGTGATTGCGCGATAAGGAGTGCGCATTGCCGGGTCACGCGTCAGGACGCCGCATGGCTGTGTTGCCGATGTTTCAGAAATAGGCCATTTGTCGATTTGGGGAGTGGGCTTGGCGGCTTCCACCGCTAGGACCCCTCTCCACGGGCACGAGGAGCGGGCTTAGATCTAAACGCTAAGAAAAGAAATCGATCGATTGATATTGCGGGCGGATTTCCGCCTCCTGCCATCTACTCCGGCACGGATTCCAGAACCACGGCTGCAGCTGCATTCACGGACGGCCTCTTCGGTTCGAGTGAGGTGGGGTTGGGCCTCACGTCCCCTTATGCCGGCCTTCGCGGCCGGCGTAGTCGCCGCTTACGGATGCGACGGTGTCCTCGGAGCTCGGCCGCAGAACCATGTTGAGCTCAAGCTGCTTCCGAACATAACGCGCGAACGATGAACGATCCGTTTGTTTGACAGACATGCAAATGTACGTACAATTATTTCAATCGTGATCGTCATCACAGGATCGGCTAGATATCCTGCTCGAAACTCGGGTCGGCAAAAGCATTTTCTCGTCGTTATCACCGGTCAACTCGGAAAGACCTTTCCGACATGACCAGCGCTGCCCTCAACGGTCACTTCCCCCGCCCTTTCGGCGAAAGCGCCTCTGCACTCAGGGGCGGACCACATTGCACAAATTGGAGTTCTTGTGAGAAATGCAGTTGATTCAACACTGATCTCTCGCCCATCTCGGGCGAGCCGTCAGATGGTGCCCGACATTGGAAAGCCTCGAGCGAAGTGGCCCCCGTCTTTAGCCGTGCGTGAGACTCTTGTGGTCCGTGGATATCAGCTTCTGTTGGCTCTGGCTTGGTTGGGCATGTGGCAGCTGACTGCCTCTCAGAAGTGGCTTGATCCAATACTTTCGAAGTCGCCGGGTCAATCCTGGGATTACCTAGTGACCGCGGCAAAATCCGGAGAGTTGTGGTCTAACACCCAAGCGACTCTCACTGCAGTACTTATCGCATGGATTTTGGCCAGCGCGGTAGGCATCGTGGCCGGAGTCGCCCTCGGACTGCTTCCACGTGTAGAACGTGTTATCAGTCCATTCTTCGATGCCGCAAATGCAATGCCGCGCATTGCACTCGCGCCGCTGTTCATCGTGGCGTTAGGCATCAATACTTCGGCAAAGGTCGCACTCGCCTCCACGTTGGTTTTCTTCATCGTCTTCTCGGGCGCGCGTGCGGGAGTAAAGTCTAGCGATTCTGAGCTGCTCCGCTTATCAATAGTTTTAGGAGCTAAGAAGCAACAGATATTCACAAAGATATTCATACCCGTTGCCACCCCGGCGGTGTTCGCGGCGCTCCGTCTCGGCCTCATCTACTCGCTGCTTGGCGTTGTCGCATCGGAACTGATTTCAGCGCGAAATGGACTGGGACAACTCATCGCCGCCTACTCCGCCACATTTCGGATGGAAGCGGTTTACGCGATCTTGTTGCTACTGGCTGCGGTGGCGGTCCTGCTCAACCAACTAATGGGACTCGCCGAGAGGCGGTTGCTGCGGTGGCAGCAGCCGACTTCCCGATGATTTCACCCCATGTGCCGAGTCCAGAGAGATTACCCATGACTATGACCATTGATCCCGCTACGTCAGGCTTCCCACATACTGCGAACGCCATTGTTCTTGATAACGTTTCCGTAGCCTATACCTCACCGGATGGTGGGACTCGTACCGTACTCTCCAACATTGACCTGGAAATCCCCTCAGGCCAATTCACTGCGCTTGTCGGCCGAAGCGGTTGCGGCAAAACATCCTTGCTCAACCTGGTTGCGGGCCTTGTGGATCCCTCCCGTGGGACAGTCGAGGTGGCGGGCCGCAAGCCTCGAGACGCTCGCGGTCAACTTGGTTTCATGCTGGCACGCGATGCATTGCTTCCATGGCGCAGCGCGATACGCAACGTCGAGTATGGACTTGAGCTTCGCGGAGTCGGCAAGCTCGAACGCCGTGCGGTTGCAGCACGTTGGCTTGACGCGGTTCACCTCTCGGGCTCCGAAGACTTATGGCCTTGGCAGTTATCGCAAGGAATGCGCCAACGAGTTGCGCTTGCGCGTACGTGGGCCTTGGACCCCGCCGTGCTTTTGATGGACGAACCATTCGCTGCCCTTGATGCCCACACAAGAGTCTCAATCCAAGAGGAGTTCCTGAGGCTCTGGCAATGCAACGAGCAGCGAAGCGTTGTCTTTGTGACGCACGACCTAAGTGAAGCAATAGCCCTCGCTGATCGAGTCGTGCTCCTTGGCGACGGGCAAATTTTGGACGACGTGATGGTGGACATCGAACGACCTCGAGATCTTGAGTCGGTTGCGACTGATCCACGCTTTGTCGAGTTGTTTATGAGGCTTCGCGAAAGCCTCAAATGATCAAGCTCGACACTTTTCAGCCCATCAAACCGATTGACAATAGGAATGGAACCACTTTGAGCATCAAGAGATCAAGAAGGGGCATTGCTGCGGGGCTTACCGTCGCACTTGCAGTCATCTCGCTGACCGCCTGTGGCGGTTCATCCTTAGGCGGCACTGCCAATGGCGATGGTTCGGACAAATTGACGGTCGGCAGCATCGCGAATAACGCGGTCGCACTGCCTCTGCTTATCGCTGTAGAGCAGGGCTTTTTCGAGGATGCGGGCCTCGAGGTGGAAGTTGTCAACGCGAAGTCTGGCCCGGAGGTCACTGCAGGGCTCATAGGCGGCACATTCCAGATCGGCTTTGCCAATCCACCCACCGCTATGCCCGCCATGAAGCAAGGCCAGGATCTAGTGGCCCTCCCACCGTTTGAGGATTTGGACTGGAAAATCGTCGCCACGTCTGCCAGTGGCATCACTGATCTCAAGTCATTGAAGGGAAAGAAGCTCGGTGTAACAGCCCGGGGCAGTGCGACAGAATCGTTCGCCCGTGAGGTCTTGAAAGATGGCGGCGTGGACCCCGATTCGGTGACTTATATCGCAGCGGGTCTCAGCCAGACCCAGGCACCGGCGCTTCGCAGCGGAGCATTCGATGCAACGGTGCTGCCGTATTCCAGCGGGGCTGTAATTAGCGCACAAGGAATCGAGCTGACGACGCTCGCCGATTCGCTCAACGGCACTGCGGGAGATATCGGTAAATCCGGACTTGCGGGTTTTTGGATGACCACCCGCTCGACCATGGAGAAGGACGCGAAAGCTGTAAAGGGTTTCTGTCAGGCAATGGCTGCGTCAACGAAGTGGCTGGCATCTGATGCAAACAAGGCGGCTGGCACAGCCCTAATTGCAGATTTTCTAAAAGTATCACCTGATGTTGCCTCCATTACGTGGGATGCTGTACAACCCACATTCCATGACCAAATTGACGCCAGTCAATGGTCGAAAAATGCAGAATGGGTGCTCGGAAGCGACGACGGGTTGTCTTTCGAAAATAATGTGAGCACGACGTGTTCATGACGAATTCAGGAGGCCTTCCTCTGTCAGGGATCAGAGTCGCCGATTTCGGTCAGTTTATAGCGATTCCGAGCGCTACTCAGCAGTTCGCGGAGATGGGTGCGGATGTAATTAAAGTTGAGCCGCCGGGAGGGGAAATATCGCGCAACCTGGGCATGTTTGGCGAGTCGATGTTGCGCGGCTCCAACCGTGGAAAACGGTCGATTGTTCTGGATCTTAAACATCCGCGGGACGTCGCGGTTGCCGAGCGGTTGATCGCCAGCTCTGACGTCGTCTGCCATAACCTGCGGCCTGGGACCATGGAACGCTTGGGATTTGGTGTCGAGCGAGTGCGGGGACTCAACCCAGGAATTATTAATGTTTCGGTCACAGGTTACGGTCCGCATGGCCCCTCAGCTACACGGGCTGGTTTGGACATCGCCGCACAGGCAGAAAGTGGCCTGATGTCGGTGACGGGAGAAGCGGACGGAGATCCTCAGCGAGTAGGGGTGGCCATCGTTGATCAGACGACCGCGTACCTTGTGGTTCAGGCAGTCCTCGCGGCGTTGCTGCGCCGAGAGCGAACTGGTCTTGGCGACGATATTCAGATCGCGCTGCTCGACACGGCGATCCATATGCAGACCATGAATTGGATGCAGCAGGATGTCACAGGCGTTCCCGCGCGGCGCAAGGGAAATGGCCAACCAAATATGGCGATGGCCGCTGAGGTCTTCAAAGCGTCGGACGGACACTTCGTGCTCAGCGCATACAAACAAGAGCATTTCGCCCGCTTATGCGAAGTTATTGGACGTCCCTCGATGGTGCACGACGAGAAGTATGCCGATGCACGAGGGCGTCTTATCAATCGTCGCGAGCTCCTTGACATCGTTGGATCTGCATTCTCCGACCGACCGGTTCAAGAGTGCGTGAAGGTTTTGTCCGAGGCAGGACTAGTTTCAGCCGTGATCCGGGCGTACGAAAATGTCCTGACTGCAGCAGATGTCGTCGATAACGAGACATTTGTGCAGGCGACCGCCGTAGATGGAACATCATTCTCAGTGCCGGTCCCGCCGGCAAGGTCATCGCTATTCGATCCAGCCGTAGTTGGAGGTCGAGTCCCGGCCTTGGGAGAACATACGGCAGAAATCCTTGCCGAATTAGGTCTCGAAAATGCCGTGGCGGCCGGCCATGAATGAATCTGTTTCCTACGAGTCGACCGGAGATGTTGCGACAATCACGATTCGGCGTGCCAACAAGTTGAATGCGCTGAATGAGGATGTGGTTCGCGGCCTGCAGGAGGCGTGGGTCCGCTTCGAATCATCCAATGACCGAGTTGCTGTCCTGACTTCCGAAGGGGATCGGGCATTTTGCGTCGGCGCGGATCTCGGTGCCCCACCAGAAGCTCCGTGGCGAGCATTTCCAAATGTTGGAGCCCGTGTCACGAAGCCCGTTATCGCTGCGGTATTCGGCCATTGTGCCGGCGGTGGCTATATGTTGCAGCAATACTGCGACCTCACCGTGGCCGCGGACAACACATCCTTCAGCTATCCGGAGGCCAAGGTCGGGATCACCGGAGGTTTGTGCGCCACTGTCGTGTCGCGCATACCCCACAAGATTGCCATGGAGTTCCTGCTGATGGGGGAGTCGATCACGGCGCAGCGGGCCTATGACGTTGGCATGATCAACCGCGTCGTCTCGCCCGGTTCGGAACTCCGGGTGGCAACCGAGATGGCAAGGACGCTGGCTTCATACGCACCGCTTGTGACGTCACTCATCAAGAAGTTTGCGGACGCCGTCATCCCTCTCAGCCCGGCCGAACAGCAAGCGCACGCCCAACGAGAAATAACCCGGGTGTTACAGAGCCGCGACGCCAAGGAAGGGAGACAAGCGTTCGAGGAACAACGTCCCGCTAACTTTCAGGGGTCCTAGTTGTTCCGCCGGTAGGCGTCTTGTCCAGCGCGTCCTTCGGGGCCAGCCGGTGGCCCCAGGCCAAGGAAATAGGTGCCTCACGCACCTGCCTGCGAGCATCGGTGGGTGAAACGCTGCGCGAGTATGGCGAGGACGGGACGGAGGACTGTCCCACACGACCACGCTCATGTCCTGAAGCGACACCGGGGACTAACCTCGATTTTTCATCGGCTACCGACAGGCCGCTGGTTCCATGATTTTCCCGGGATCGGCGGCCTGGGTGGTTTTCGGGCATGCAGGGATGGCCACGTCGTGGGCTTGGACGCCGGGTTCCACCTCCCGGTGAGCGGGTGTTTTTCGTCTCGAAGGGATTCACTCTGTCCTGTCTCAGCACATCGTGGACACTTTGACCCCGTTGTTTCTGCGACAGTCGAAGAATGACCAATGCCCTCCCACCGCGCGTGCGTGTCCTGATCATCAACCCACCCCGACGCCCTGACGATCAGTGAATTCTGCAAAACACAGAAAATCTCCCGCAGCATTTTCTACATGATCCGCGCGCGAGCCTCCAACGAATCCGCAGCGGCATTGTACCCACGCTCTGGTAAATATTTGCTTCTGTGGGGACCAGCAATATTGCCAGTGGGCACCATTCCGGGAAAACGCGAATATTCTCCGTGGGAGCCACCAGTGGCATTGTTGGGAGCCACTTTGCCATCGATGGGTGGCCGTTCCCGTGACTTCATGCCGTCCGCCCTCTGTGCAGGCTGGTCAACCGCGTCCATCCGCGGGCTAATCCAGCACGGAAGCAAGGCCAATCGGCAGAGCATCGAGATGCTGCAGCAGACGGGTGACCATGAATCTGACGCCGACCAGAGACAGGCGCCAGCAACAGTAAGTATGACCGTTTTCCAGATTAGCTGCCTGCTTCCATGCAGGAGTCAGGTGTCCGCGAGTGTAAACGCTGCTGAGCATCCGGAGTTCACAGGGGTAGGATCGGTTTATTGGAAAGCTACAGGCCTAGTTCTGCCGCCTACATGGCTGGTGGACGCCGCCGGTACTGGATTTCCCGGAATACACGGGATGATCGTTGAAGGACACTGTGGAAACCCCACCTCATAAGACCGCAAGCGCTGGCGAAGCTCAGATTCCTCTATGGCAGTCAATCCAAAACGACCTGATGGACAGGATTCGGAGGGATGAGTTCGACGAGAGCTTTCCCGGCGAATTCGCCTTGGCCGATGAGTACTCAGTCAGTCGGGCTACCATTCGTACTGCACTGGGTCCGCTGAGACGTGCCGGGCTGATCTCAGCTCAGCGCGGCCGGCCTTCCGCTCTGGTAAACGTTAAGGATGAGCAACGTTTCGGTCCGGTCTACAGTCTGTTCGCCGCGGTGGAAAATGCCGGCATGACGCAGCGCAGTGAAGTGGAAACGGCTGATCTTCGCACCAGCCCGGCGGCCGCGGCTCGTCTTGGCTTGGATCCAGCAGAACGGCTCGTTTACATTTCCCGTACCCGCTACGCCGATGAAGAGACAATCGCGGTGGACAAGGTGTGGCTTCCTGCCTCCAAGGCTGCAGCCGTCCTGGACGCGGATCTAACACATACGGCCCTCTATAGTGTCCTGAGCCAGCTCTGCAACATCACTCTTAGCGGCGGCAGCGAAACGCTTCATGCCATTACGACCGACGCCGACCAATCCCAACAGCTTTCCTGTCCGGTCGGCACCGCAGCTTTCTTCATTGAACGTGTGGGACTCGCCCTAGGCGAACCGGTGGAATGGCGCGAAACCCTCATCCGGGGCGACCGATTCACTGTTACCACTTCCTATCCTCCCGTCGTCTCCGCAGTCCAACAGCGCTGACCACGGTCACAAACCCAACTTTTTCGTATAGCTCTTCCGCCCAGCACCAAATGTACGTACATTAGATCTATGTGCATTAGATGGGCGGTGCCCTTATGGGGCGTGCGCGCTCTTCAGGTGCCGGATATCCGTAGCTGCCATCGGAGCGAGTAGGAGTTGTGATTCATGGGCATTCATCGGCGGATTCTCATCAGTGGAGGTGGTAATGCTGGATTTAGTGTTGCGACCCCCCTCAGACATCAGGGCCAGACCGATATCGGGATCATTGAACCCGGTGAAAAGCACTGTTACCAGCCGCTTCGGACGTTGATCGGCGGTGGACGTGCCGATGCACACGAGCTTGTCCGGCCACAGGCATCGGTGATACCGCAGGGTGTTGCCTGGATCAAGGACGCCGCCACCGACGTGCACCCGGACGCGTGCACCGTTTCCCTGGAACCGGGGCAACCGTGAGGTACGAGTACCAGGTGGTGGGTCCGGGAATCCAGCTTGAATGGGACAAGATTCCGGGATGGGAGAGCGCTCTTGCCACGTCCACGGTGTCAAGCAACTACCGTTTCGATCTGGCCCCCAAAACCTGGGACATGATCCGCAGCCTGCGGTCCGGGACGGCGGTTTTCACGATGCCGTCCGCTCCGATCAAATGCGGTGGCGCCCCCCAAAAGATCGCGTATCTTGCCGCCGACTACTGCCGGCAGCAAGGAGTCCTGAACGACATCCGCGTGGGTCTGGTCTTGCCGACCCCCGGCATGTTCGGGGTGAAGGCGTTTGCCGACGAACTCGAGAAGGCCGTCGCCCGGTACGGCATTGAAGTGCGCAAGAGCAGCGAAATGACCCGGGTTGACGGTGCCACGAAGACCATCACGGTAGGACTGTGTTGCCGGGACCAGCGAAGAAATCCGCTACGACCCGCTGCATGCCGTTCCCCGCAGCCTGCCCCTGACTGTATCAAGAACACGATGCTGGCCGATCCCAAAAATCCGCTCGGTTATGTGCAGGTGGACAAACACACACACTGCAACACACCTGCTATCCCAACGTCTTCGCTTTGGGGGATGCAGGGTCAAGCCCGAACTCCAAAACCGGGGCAGCCATCCGCAAAGAGGCTCCGGTTCTTGTCGATAACCTGCTGTCCGTGAAGGATTCGGCGGCACCTGCCGCCAGGTACGGCGGCTACGCCTCCTGCCCGCTGACTACGGCCAGAAACAAGATGCTCCTGGCCGAGTTCGACTACACCATGAAGCCCACCCCCAGCATCCCTTTGATTGATACCACGCATGAACGTCGGGACATGTGGCTCCTCAAACGCTACGGGCTGCCTTATATGTACTGGAACCTCATCCTCAAAGGGCGTGCCTCAAACGTCCGACCCCTAATCATCTAGGAGAACCCCATGCTCATCGAGCGCATCTATGACCAGGACCTTGCCCAGGCCAGCTACGTTATCGGCTGCCAGCGTACGGGTGAAGCGGTCGTCGTCGACCCCCGTCGGGACATTGCCGTCTATCAGTCTGTCGTTGCGGCCAACGGCATGAAAATCACTGCCGTGACCGAAACCCACATCCACGCGGACTACCTCTCGGGCACCCGTGAGCTGGCCGCCGCGACCGGTGCCACCATTTATGTCTCCGGCGAGGGCGGCCCGGACTGGCAGTACCGGTTCGCCAGTGAACGGCTCTATGACGGCGACAAAATTACTGTCGGAAACATCAGAGTCCAGGCCCTGCACACTCCCGGGCACACACCGGAGCATCTCTCCTTCTTGGTTACCGACGGCGCATTTAGCGACCAGCCGGGCTATCTGCTCTCCGGAGACTTCGTCTTCTCGGGAGATCTGGGCCGGCCGGACCTTCTCGATGAAGCAGCCGGCGGCATCGATACCCGGTTCCAAGGGGCGAAGCAGATGTTCGCTAGCCTCCGGGACAAGTTTCTGGCCCTTCCGGACTATGTCCAGGTCCACCCCGGTCACGGAGCGGGCAGCGCCTGCGGCAAGGCTCTGGGCACAATTCCCTCCACCACGGTCGGCTATGAACGGCTCTATGCCTGGTGGGGTCCCTATCTGGCTGCGAACGATGAGGAAGGTTTCGTTCAAGAGCTTCTGGACGGACAGCCGGATGCGCCCTTCTACTTCGGCCGTATGAAGAACCAGAACCGGCAAGGTCCGGCGGTGATGGGCGAACGGGCACTGCTGCCGGAGCTCGATCTTGAAACCGTCGCGAAAGACCTCGAAAACGACAAGGTGATCTTCGTGGATACCCGGCCCAACACGGAGGTGCACAAGGGCACCGTGAGCGGTGCCCTCAACATCCCGGCGGGCAAGAGCACTGCTACATATGCGGCCTGGGTGGTGGATCCGGAGCGGGAAGCACTGCCTTTGGTGTTGCTGGCGGACGGGCAGGAAGAGGCACAGGAATTGTGGGACCGTCTGGTGAGGGTCGGTATCGATACCGTGCAGGGATACGTTACCGGCGTTGACGGGTTGCCGTTGAGCATCCCGCGCTTGATCCAGCCCGAGGATGTCGACGGCTTTGAGGCGGCCATGCTGCTGGACGTCCGGGCAAAAGGCGAGCACACAGCCGGTCACATACCCGGTTCCGGGCAGCTGCACGGCGGCCGCGTTCTGTGGAATTTGGACCGGCTGCCCCGTGAAGGGACTATCGTCACGTACTGCCAGAGCGGGGTGCGCAGTTCTGTCGTAGCCAGTGCCCTGCGTCGCCAAGGCTATGACGTGGTCGAGCTTAAGGGCAGCTACATCGCCTGGGCAGCGCGGGAAGATTCCGTAACAGCGTGAAACTTCATTCCAATCCTCCTGCGCAAAGACGTCACCCAGCCAGACTCCGGGTCGCAGGATACGCGCCCAAGCGTCTCTTTGCCGCCGGCCTCCCTATCGGAAGTATCTGCGAACCTATAGTCCTTGCTTCCTGCTTGCTGTCGTCTGCCCTCTGGCCGAGACAGCCCGCGTCTCTGCTCAGCGGAGGTCGGCGCTGATGATCGCCGCGTTGGCATTTGGTTTGTTGGTGGGGGGCCTGCTTGGGCTGGTGGGTGGCGGTGGATCCATTCTGGCGGTACCGGTGCTGGTTTACGGGATGGGGATGCCGCTTGCTGCCGCCATTCCCAGTTCCTTGGTCGTTGTTGGCGCTTCCTCTGCCGTAGCTGTTCTCCCCCGTATCCGTCATGGGCTCAATTGGCGCCTGGCTCTCATCATTGGTGTAACCGGAGGCATTACTGCCTATGGTGGCTCTGCTGTGAACCGGGTTCTGGACCAAAAAACCCTCCTTCTGGTGTTCGCTGCCATTATGATCGCCGCAGGGGTCAGAATGTTCATGTCGTCCAAGTCCGGCACGGGAGATTGCTACAGCCGCGAAGGCAGTGTCCGCTGGCGCCGATGCCTGCCCAAGGCCGTTGCCATTGGCGTGGTTGTCGGTTTCCTCACCGGGCTTCTCGGTGTCGGGGGCGGCTTTCTGATCGTCCCGGCTCTGGCACTTGTCTTGGGCCTGCCCATGACCCTTGCCATCGGAACGTCTTTGGTCATCATCGTCATCAATTCAGTTGGCGGGTTCATCTCTCACCTGGGCAACCTTGAGTTCGACTGGAGCGTCACTGCGGCTTTCGCCGTCGCTGCCATGGCGGCATCCCTGCTCGCCGGACGGGTTGGACGCTCACTTCCGGAAAAATTGCTCAAGCGCGGATTCGCCGTACTCGTCCTGCTCGTCGCAGTCTATGTAGCGTTTCAAGCCCTCACCGGGTAATACCAGGACAGGCAGCAGGACATGCCAAGCGGCAACTCAACTCCGTTGGATCCTTGGTGCAGCTTGGGGCTGTCCTGTGCGCGGTGGCCGGGACGCGTTGAAACGCTTTTGCTCACACTTGAATCAATGGGTGACGCATCATATGCTCCCCACAGGATCCCAGCAGTTCCAGGGCCCCAGGGCAATTGCCGGACGCCCCGCTGGCGCGGTGCGTCCGGCAGTTGCCCTGATTTCCCTTCGGTGAATCAGGGACCGATCTTCGGAGTTTATGGCCCGACACCAAGGTCACAAGCCCCTGGCTGTGCTGCGGGGCCAGCCCGGAAAATTCTGTATCCGGCGCTGCGCCTATTTCCGGACAAACAATCTTAGTCCATCGTTGGCGTCGTCGTTTCTCGCAGAGCGTGTGCGCGCTCTTGCAGCGTCCGCTTGACCACTGGATAGCGGGCGATGCTGATAATGACGCCGACACCAACCCACACCGCGCAGGCGATCCAAGCCCGGGCATCAAAGTAGTCCAGGAGCAAGTATCCCTGATATGCCGAGAGCAGCACGGCAACGACCGCGATGGTGTAATGCAGCCCCTTGTTGAGCTTGAAAGGTGCTGTTTCGTGCAGCTGCGGCATCTTGTGTCGCATGATCAGCGAGCAAATAACGATGACCATGAACATGACCTGTACGAACACCGACGCTGCAGTGCCGATCATGGAAATGTCCACTCCAACCATCGCCGGGATGACGCCCAGGAAGTAAAGGATCAGCAGTAGCCAGTGGGGTGTGCCGAACCGTTTGTTGACCGCACCCATCTTCCGCGGAAGCCACCCATCGTCGCTGGCGGCCAGCAGTCCCTTGGGTCCCCAGGAGAACTCGGAGTTCATGGTGCTGATCAGTGCCACCATGGCGCCTGCCAAGATAAAGAACAGCCACAGTCCATGCGGCAGGAATTCTGCGGCCACAGTGGACAGCGGCTGGCCAGCAACCTCAGAGATTGGCAGGACGCCGACCGCCGGCAGGGCCACAAGAACATAGAGCACGCCGACCAGCCCCGTGCCCCCAATCATGGCCAACGGGATGTCGCGTCCGGGGTTCTTCATTTCCCGTCCCAGTTCGGCCACGCCGAAGGCGCCGCCCGTGGCGAAGGACAGCAACGCCGCAGCGCTCAGCAATGGCACCAGGCCCTCTGGCATGACCTCGGGGTAGATCTCCCAGTTCACTTTTGACATGCCGTAAAAGGCGAACACCAGGAACCCGGCCAGCATGGTGACCATGAAGACGACGCCGAGTCTGGCGGAGAAGAGCGAACCGGCAATGTTGGCAAGGAAGAAGATCGTCACGAGGGATACCGCAACCCAGACCGGGTTAAACCAGGGATTGACGGCGTTCAAGTAGGCACCGGCCGCAAGGCCGTAAAGGCTCAGGGAGGTTCGTCCCAGAACCATCAGCCAAGCCAGGAGGAATCCGACGCGGGGATGGATAAGGGTTGCCGGCCATGTGTAGATTCCGCCGACGGTTGGATAGGCCGCGGCGAGTGCGGCATATGGGACCGAGCTGATGATCACGACGATGACAGCGAGCACGTAGGCGATGGGCACGCCTCCGCCGGTCATCGCTATGGCGACACCAGTGAGCGAAACAATGCCGCCGCCCAGGATCTGGTTCACCGAGATGCTCATGGCTCCGGAAAGGCCAATGGTCCGTTTGAGATTGTCTTGATTCCGGGCAAGCGCGGCCGGAACGGATTCCGTGCCCTGAGTGCCAGGGGAAGATAGAGATGCCATTGCGAAGTGTGCAGCCGTTCTGTCTTGGAATGGTGCCGCTGTGCCAGCGGCGTGAGGTACAACGCAAGAAAATATGCAGGGTGGGCCTGCCCGAATAACTCAATGGCTTTCCGGCGTTTCCGCGAGAATCGGTGCGGTGGTCGAGGAGCGACCGATCCAAGGCCCGTGGGCGGCGGCTCGAGTAGGCCGACCGGCTGTCATGCATGGGTCCCCGACAGGGCGACGTCCGGAGGCCGTGGATACCGCTAAGGTAGTCGCCCGTTGACGGCTGTGAGGATTCGATGGATCGCTTCGTCCACCGTGGAACGCGGGCAGCCAAGATTCACGCGCATGTACCCGCGGCCCTCGAGTCCGAACTTCTGCCCCTTGTCCAGCCAGACCCGTGCCTTGGTGAGCATGAATTTGTCCAACGCTTCGGCATCCATCCCCAAACCGCGGCAGTCCATCCACGCCAGGTAGAGGGAATCTGCGGGGAGCACCTGGATCCCCGGCGCAGCGGTGTTGATCGCGTTGGCGAAGCGGGCGTGGTTGCCTCGGAGGTAGGTGAGCATCTCCTCCAACCACGGTTCCCCGTGGGAGTAGGCGGCTTCGGCGGCTACCATGCCGAGCACGTTGACAAACGGGGCAAGATTGCGCTCGAATTGCCGAACAAGCTCCTTGCGGAGCTTCCGGTTCGGGATGATCGCATTGGCGCTTTGCAGCCCTGGGAGGTTGAACGTCTTACTTGGGGCAACGCAGGTGATGCTGTTTTGCGCGAACCTCTCCCCCAATGAAGCGAAGGGGGTGTGGCGCTTGGCAGGATTGATGATCAGGTCGCCATGGATCTCGTCGCTGATGACGATGACGTCGTGGCGGGCACAGATCTCCCCCATGATGCGCAGTTCCTCCTCGCTCCACACATTCCCCGTGGGGTTGTGAGGATGACTGAGGATGAACAACTTGGTGTCCTCGCGAATGGCCTTTTCGAAGACACTGGCGTTGAACCGGTAGCCCTCCTCCGTACGATCCAACGGGGCAAGTGCTAGGTGGCGGCCGTTCTGCACAATGTCGTCGTGAAAGTGTGAGTACACGGGCGGCTGGATCAGGACCGAATCCCCCGGCGCTGAGAATGCTTGCACCGCAGTCTTGAGCGTGGTGAGAATCCCGGATGTCGGGACGATCCACTCCGGTGCCACATCCCAGCCAAATCTCCTGTCCTGCCAGCCAATCAGGGCTGCACGGTAATTGTCGGTTGCCCCTCCCGGGTAGCCGAATACGCCGTGGTCTACGGCCGCCTGTAGTGCATCAATGACGGGCTGTGGCGCTCTGAAATCGGTGTCGGCAACCCACATTGGCAATGGTTCGGCGGCGGCCTCGTCCGGTGCCAACAGCTTGTGCGCCATTGACCATTTATAGGAATTGGTTACGCTGCGGTCGATGACCTCGTCAAAAGGCCCATGATCCCCATTCGTCCTTGTTGGCCGCTTATGCGCCAAGGTCTCACTGCTCATTTCCATCTCCCCATCGAGTGCTTTTGTGTTACCACTCACAGTAGGAGAATATGCAGGCAAGATGTTCTTCACTTTCGTAATACTCTTGCCTCGGTGCAGTAGGATTTCGTGAATGGACGCCATAGATCGCGAAATTCTTGCCCGCCTCCAAGGGGACGGTCGAATCACGCTCACCGATCTTGCACGCCACGTGCAGTTAAGCCTGTCGCGCTGCCAGCGCCGCGTCCGAGACCTTGAAGCTGCCGGCGTCATTCAGGGCTATCGCGCAGTGGTCAACCCCGGCGAAGTCGGCTTGCAGTTTGAGGCCATCGCCTTCGCGACGCTGAACCGCGCCACCGGGGTAACTGCGTTTGACGATGCACTGGCAGAGGTTCCGGAGATCATCGAGGCCCAGCGGCTCTTCGGTGTGCCGGACTACATCTTGCGCATAGTCGCTGCCGACCAATCGGCATACCAGCGCCTCTATGACGAGGTACTGATCAAACTTCCGGGCCTCAGGAGCCTGAAATCGACCATCGTGATGAAGCAATCGGTGGCGCTTCGCGCCTTGCCGCTTAAGCGCGCCGCCAAACGGTAGACGAACCCGGCAATGCCCAGGAGTACGGAGGTGTCCCCGTAGGAGGGTCAGCGATGGGTTGCGGCGTTTTGCATCACGTTTACGGTGAAGGTAGCGTGGGATGTTCGTTCGGATGCGCTGTCCCCCAGGTGGCCGCCGGACGGGATACGAGCCCTCAGCTTCTGTGCCTGCCCCCAAGGCGTGCGGTCGTGGGGGTTTTCCTTTTGGGGCCCGAACGGCGCATCCGGGGGCGGTAGATCCCTCAGCTAGGGTGCAGCGTGACGCCGCCCCGGGGCCGCGGCGTGGGGTTCGGCGACCAGGTAATCCTGGACGGCCAGGGCGGGAACCCAGTAGGACCGGCCGAAGCGGACCGTCGGGAGCTCCCCCTCGTGCACCATCCGGTGCCCGTCATTTTTGACACGCGCGTCGCCAGGGCCACCTCGGTCACCGCCAGGTAGTGGGCATCCTCAAAGCTTTTCAGGTCAATCATTTCGTCCCCTATCAATGATGTCCATCGCTCCCAGCGACGGTGGCTACCATGGGTCACGCCTGACTTGTTCCGGAATGAGGTTTCAGGAACTGTAAAACCGGAAGAAAACAGCCCGTCTGTACCGTGACCGAGGCCCGCCTGGATCTCTGGAATGGTCCGGTGCCGGGCCTGTTCCGGCCAAGATGCGGTGGACAGAGCCCTTCCCGGGGAAATGTCGCGGTGGCGGATCGGTCTATAGGACAAGCGCGGGGCCGCTTGCAATCCTGAGTACCTCCACGACGTACCGCCGAATGCACACCTGGTCGAACGCGACTTTTGCACTCGCTCGGGTGAGTGCGTAATGTAGGGCGTTCGCCCGGAAGCGCCGTCCCCCAAGAGGCCACCGGGCGGGATAACCAGCCCCCGCGTCCGCGCTTTCCCCCAAGGTGTGCGGCCGTGGGGGCTGTCCCTTAAATCCGTGGCTAGCCCCGCGACCACATGGGCACGGCAAAAGATATTTCCTTCGGTCTTTTCCCGCACACAGGTGGACGCCGGGACCCCACCGACCGCGTGCACACCACCGCCAGGTTACGTTCCGCCCTGAATCCCGCCTGCCGCTGCCGGCGATCATGCACACGCTCCCAATCGTCGTGGGTTTCGGCGTCGTTCCCGTGGTCCAAGACGCTCCCGCCCGGCCCACCTGTTGAGGGACCGGGTTATTTGGCATGGACCACGAGTGTGCAGCGGGACCAGGGCTCGCGCTCGTGATGACGTGAAAAATGGGAATCAACAATTTAGTCACAAACCAAGTACGAAACATGTATGCTGGACCCACGACCCTGAAACGGGTCCAAGCCCACCGAGGGGAATGCAGCATGGATCGGCCGGAAAGACTGGACGGCGCGGAGGAACCACGCATGGTCCCCGAGGGCGTTTCTCTGGGCTATGCCCGTGCCTGCACCAGGGACCACGACCTGGAGAGCCAGCGCCAGCAACTCATCGCCGCAGGCTGTTATGACGTGTATGCAGACCAAGGGAAGCCAGGGGCAACCGTGGTGCGCCCAGAACTGGATGCCTGCCTGCGTGCCATGCAGCCGGGCAACACCTTGGTGGTCACCCAGCTGGATCGATTGGGCCGCACCGTGCGCGGCCTGGCTGAACTGCTCGACACGCTCAAGGAACGCAAGATCGCCTTCCGCTCCCTGGCCGAAGGCATCGACACCACCACGATGCAGGGACGCATGATGTTCGGGATCATTGCCTCGGTGGCCGAGATGGAGCGCGAACTGATCCGCGAACGCACCATGGCCGGTCTGGGGGCGGCCACCGGCAAGGGAGGCCGGCCCCCACGCTTGCAACCTCATGATGTGCGCGAGGCACGCAGGCTGAGAGAGCACGAAGAGTGGTCGCTTGACCGCATTGCGGAGAAATTCGAGGTCAGTCGATCAACGATCATTCGTGCGCTGCGCCAGGATGGGCTGGCCGGGGATGGATACGCTGGTAAGAAACCAGCAATCTCACCCCGGGAGACGACACGTGGCCAGAGCGCGCAAAACCCAGGTTCAGGGCCAAATATCCCTGGATGATTTTCTCTTTCCAGAACCCGAGGAGGTTCGTGATGAACACATACGGCAAGTTCGCACAGAACGCGTGGAAGACCCTGGCCCCGAGCCAGTACGAACTGATAGTGGACCCGGAAGCCTGGTTCACGAACCTGGGGGAGGAAGCGGAGAACAGCGTGGACAGTCTGCAGGTGCAGATCGCTGGACCCGATTCGCCGGGGGAGACCTATTTGGAGAAGGTCGGGAGGTTGACGGGCGCGAAGATGCAGGCGGAGGAAATCGTGAGGGCCGAGATGTTGACCCCACAGCCGGAGGACTTGGAGGAGGAGCCGGACGAGGACGAGGAACCGAGCACGATGGGCGTCTATCTGGAATACATGAAGGAAGTGAACCGGCTTCACCGCGAGACCCTGGAGGAATTGCAGCAGGAAGAGATGGGACACGACCTGAACCAGTAGAAACGCTCTCACGGTTCATTCCAGTCAACCAGGATGCCTTGGCACCCTCGGGCGCCAGGGCGCGGTTCCGCGCCAACCTTGAAGCCTTGCGCACCTTGCGCGGGCTACAAGAGGCCGAGCGTGAGGCCAGCGCATCGGAGAAGGAAATCCTGGCCCGGTGGGGCAGCTGGGGAGCCACCGGGGTGGCAGAAGTCTTTGACGAAAACCGCCCCGAATATGCCGAGGATCGCGCAGAGTTGCGCGAACTCCTCACCGAGGCCGAATACCGGGCGGCGAACCGCACGGTCATCAATGCCCACTACACCGACCCGGCACTGGCCACCGAGATCTGGCAGACCCTGCAAACCCTGGGCTTCGAGGGCGGCAATGTTTTGGAGCCAGGGTCCGGTGCTGGCACCTTCATTGGTTTGGCACCGGAGGGAGCCACCATGACCGGGGTGGAGCTGGACCCCATCACCGCAGGTATTTCCCAAGCTTTGTACCCAGGAGCCACGATCCGTACCGAGTCCTTTGCGGACTCGCAGTTCGGTTCGGCACGTTTCGATGCCACGGTGGGCAACGTGCCCTTTGGCCGGAACATCTTGCACGATACGACCCACAACCAGGGCCGGCACTCGATGCACAACCACTTCATCATCAAGTCCCTGGATCTCACCCGTCCCGGGGGTGTGGTGGGAGTGGTTTCCTCGGCCTTCACCCTTGATGCGCAGAATCCGGCCGCGCGACGGGAAATCTTTGATAATGCGGACCTTTTGGGCGCGGTGCGGCTGCCCAACGGGGCACACCGCAGGGCAGCCGGCACGGACGCACTGACCGATGTCCTGGTCTTCCGCCGCCGCCTGCCAGGAGAAGAACCAGGGAATGCAGAGTGGCTGGATTCCCGGCCCGTCGCCACCGCATCCGGGGCCGAAGCACGCATCAATAACTACTTCACCCAGAACTCGGACAAGGTCCTGGGGGAGATTGAAGTGGGCAACGGTATGTACGGCAACGCCACCGTGAACGTGCGGACCGATGACTTGCAGGCAGTCCCCGCACAGCTGCATGAGCAGTTGCAGGAGATTGCCACCACCGCCGTGGCCGCAGGCCGGGGGATGGGAGAAGACCTGCGCGCCGCCGAAGTGCAAGCAGCAGCGCGTATGCCGCAAACACCAGCCAGCGAACAGGTCGGGCACATCGCCGCGCTCGAGGATGGAACCTTCACCCAGGTCAGCTCTAACAGGGTCGCCGAGCCGCTGACAGTCCCCGCCACCCAACAGGCCGAACTGCGTTCCCTCCTTGGATTGCGCGACGGAGCACGCTTGGTCTTGAGCCTGGAAGCCTCCAACGTGGAGGACACCGATGAATTGGTGACCGCTCGCGCTGAACTGGCGACCAAATACGAGCAATACGCGGCAAAGTACGGGCCGATTAACCGGTTCGGTCAGCGGCGCACGGGACGCACGGACGAGCACGGGAATGACATCCTCTCCCGCATACAGCCGCGCGTCATGGCTACGCTGCGCAAAGACCCCTACGGCCCCTTGGTGTCAGCCCTTGAGTACTTTGATGAGGGAACCCAAAGTGCGGCCCCGGCAGCACTGCTGACCGAACGCCAGGTTCAGCCGCGCAAGCCCGTGCGCGGGGTGGACACCCCCGCCGAGGGCTTGGTCGTCACCCTGGATGCCGTGGGTGAAGTTGATCTGGAATATATTGCTTCCTTGCTGGGCACCGAACCAGCACAGGCGCGCGAAGCGCTGGGGGATTTGGTCTATGACGTTCCCGGTGAACCGGGGGTCATGGAGACCCGTGCCGAATACCTCAGCGGGGATATCCGCGAAAAGCTCGATGCCGCCACCGCAGCGGCAATCGATGACCCGATGTATCAGCGCAATGTCACCGATCTGCAGGATGTGCTGCCGCGTCCCTTGGGTGCGGATGAGATTGAGGCGAAGGTTGGTTCGGTCTGGATCGCCCCGGAAATCCATGCGCAGTTCCTTCGTGATCTGATCAAGGACCCGCGTGCCCATGTGGATAGGGCCAGTGGTGCGAACTGGGATGTGAAAGCCAGCAAGCAGACCTTCCAAGCGCGTAATGACTGGGGGACCCATCGGATGGCGGCAGGGGAAATTTTTAAGAACCTGCTGGAACAGCGACGGGTGCAGGTGACCGATCCGGACCCCGACGATGAAAAGGGCAACCGCCGTATCGTGAATCCGACCGAGACCACTGCTGCGCAGGAAAAGGCGCAGATGATCAAGGAGCGGTTCAGCGAATGGGTGTGGGAAGACCCCGCACGCACGGTCGTGCTGACCGATGAATACAACCGTCGTTTCAATTCTCTTGTGCTGCGTGACTACAGCATCGAGGGGGAACGGCTGACATTCCCCGGGTTGGTGCAGAGTTGGAAACCGCGCCCGCACCAGCGCGCAGCGGTGGCACGGATGATTTCCGAACCCTCGGTGGGATTGTTCCACGAGGTGGGGGCCGGCAAGACCGCCGAGATGGTCATGGGTGCCATGGAACTGCGCCGACTGGGAATGACGAACAAGCCGGCCGTCGTGGTGCCGAACCACATGTTGGACCAGTTCGCCCGGGAGTGGTTGCAAATCTATCCGCAGGCACAGATTCTTGCCGCGTCATCGGCAGACCTGAAAGGGGACAAACGCCGCGAGTTCGTGGCGCGTGCTGCGGCCAATGACTGGGACGCGGTCATCATGACGAGGAATGCGTTCGAGCGGATCGAGCTGTCTCCAGAGTCAGAAGAGAAGTACGTGATGCGGGAAATAGGTAAAAGTCGACGCGAGCTGGACGCTGCCAGCGCACGAGCGGCAGAACGTGGTGAAAAGTCGATGACAGTCAAAAAGATGGAGACGCGCCTCCAAGCCCAGGAAGAAAAAATGAAGGTTCTACGAGATCGACCCGTCGATCCGGGGATTACGTTTGAGCAGACCGGTATCGACTACCTGATCGTGGATGAGCTGCACGACTTCAAGAACCTGGAAACCCCGTCCAACATCAGTGATGCGGCCATTGATGGTTCCAAGCGTGCAGCCGACCTGCACGCAAAGGTCGACTACCTGCGCGAAACCCACGGAGACCGGGTGATCACCGGGGCCACGGCTACGCCGATTGCCAACAGTGTCACCGAAATGTATGTCATGCAGCGCTACCTGCGCCCGGACCTGCTGGAAAAGGCAGGGATCAACGACTTCGACACCTGGGCGGCGACCTTTGGTGAAGTGGTGTCGGAGATGGAGATGTCCGTAGCCGGCGGGGATAGCTTCAAGCTGAAAGAACGTTTCGCCAAGTTCCAGAATGTGCCGGAACTGTTGAAGATGTTCCACACTTTCGCGGACGTGAAGACCGCTGAAGACCTTCAGCTGCCGGTGCCTGATCTTGCTGCCCGTGAGGACGGGAAGCGACTGCCGCGGATGGTCATTGTGGAGCCCAGTGCAGAGCTGTCGGATTACATTGCCGATATCGGTGAGCGCGCAGAAGCGGTGCAGGCACGGCAGGTGGACCCTCGTGAGGACAATATGCTCAAGATATCCGGTGACGGGCGCAAGGCCGCACTGGATATGCGCTTGGTGGATCCGACCTTGGAGATGCTGGAGGCCTCCACGAAGACCGGGGCTGCAGCGGACGTGATTGCCGGGGTCTATGAGAAGACCAAAGAACGCATCTTCATGGATCCAAGCACGAAGGAGGACCATCCGACTCCGGGGGCCTTGCAGATCGTGTTCTGCGATTTGGGTACACCGTCGAAGGACTGGAACGTGTATGACCAGCTCAAGGACGACCTGGCCGCCCGTGGTGTGCCGGGAGAGAAGGTGCGCTTTATGCATGAGGCAAAAAATGATGCCGAAAAGGGCCGGCTCTTTGCCGCGTGCCGCAGTGGGGACGTTGCCGTGCTGATTGGCTCCACCCAAAAAATGGGTGTGGGAACGAACATCCAGAACCGTGCCGTGCACCTGGTGGATATGGATGCGCCGTGGCGTCCTGCTGATGTTTCCCAACGCCACGGACGAATCATTCGGCAGGGGAACCAGAATCCCGAGGTTGAGATTTCCCAGGTCGTTACCAAGGGATCGTTCGACACGTTCATGTGGCAAACCTTGGAGCGGAAGTCCAAGTTCATTGACCAGATCATGCGCGGCAAGCTCGACGTGCGCGAGATCGAGGACGTTGGGGAAAACACCTTGTCTTTTGCCGAGGTCAAGGCCATTTCCAGTGGCAACCCGTTGATCCTTGAGAAGTCGAAGGCCGAGCAGGAACTCTCCCGCCTGGAACGGCTCAGCCGTGCCTGGAACCGCAACCAGGCCTCGCTGGTGCACCGCAAGGACGGAGCGGAAACCAAGGGTCGCGTGCAGATCGACAACCTGCCCAAGCTTCAAGCGGCTGCAGCCCGAACTACCGGTGAAGTCGGCGGGGATTCTTTCGCCATGACCATCAAGGGCACACGCCACGACAAGCGCACCGACGCAGCCGAGGCCTTGGGCACGTGGGTCAAGGAGAACACGTCGTTCAGGCCGCCGATGCACGCCGAGCGGGACGCCGGAATCGCGGGAACCCTCGCCGGACACAACGTGCGCGTCGTGGAAGGGATGGGCATCCTGGGGGACATCAACTCATCCCCGGTTCGCTTCCACATTGACCAAGCCCCGGGGGTGTATGTGGAGGTCGGCCGAGAGACGGCGATGAACCCAAATGTGGGACTCATCCAGCGGCTGGAAAACCAGATCAATCGCCTGCCGCAGGCAGTGGTGAAACTGGAGAGCGCCATCGAGGAAACACGGCAGGAATATCGCGATGCCGCAGCAGCCTTGAGGGAACCGTTCAAGCACGCCGATGCACTACAAGTAGCCCGGTGGGATGTGGAGAGAATCGGTAGGCAGATGCGCGGGGAAGAGAACCCCCAGCCCACGTTCGATGCAGAGCTCAAGACCATGCAGAAGATCCAGCGTGCCAACTCGCCGGTCCCGGCTGGGACGCGGGGTTCAGCGCTGGCAACTGAGCCTGCGGTGGCTTCAACTAGGCGCGGCGCGAGCACTGTTGACCGCGCTGACATGGAGCGGTAAACGCAAGCACCACGGGTGGAGGCTGTGCACATCGCCCGGTTGCGGTTGGCGACCTTGCGGGGTTGCGGTGAGCCGGGCGTTGTGTGCAGGTGGTCAGCTGGGTCCCGGCATCCACATGTGTGCGGGAAAAGACCGAAGGAAATATCTTTTGCCGTGCCCATGTGGTCGCGGGGAAACACCACCTCCAGGGAACCAACCGCGCACTTGCCCGCAGCGGACGTTATGCGTCCGCCGCGGGAGCCGACTGGGATTCAGTCGGCTTTTTTGTTGCCTGCCGGCGACGCGTGGTGGTGGCCTGGTCGAGACCGAGCTTCTTGAGTTCCTCTGCACTCCACCCGTCCTTGATGGCGCGCACGTAGGCCTTCTTGTTTTCCTTTTTCGCTTCGACGAGCTTGGCTTCCAGGTCGGCCACGTGCTGGCGTGCCTTGACCAGGTCGGTGACCGAGTCGATGCGTGAGTTCAGCAGTTCGCGTGCCTGCTGCTGGGTGCGTTCGATGGTGTCCATGACACCAGCTTAACCCGATCCCGTGCCCAACGGCCAGATAGGACCGATACTGAACTGAAACGCAGCAAGCTATACATTTAGGTCCCCTAAATGGCTTGTCGGACTAGACGCTGCGCTCTGTGTCCGGCACACTTGTGGTGTGGTCCCCGAGGTTTCGGGGTCGCTGCGCTGGGCCAAGGACAGGACGTAATGATGAGTGAGCAGACTCCGACAGGTCGGATGTTTTCTCGTCGTCGGCGTGCCAACGTCGAGGGAGGGCGGCAGCACTTTCACAAGGTGAAGGTGTCTCCGGAAGAGGAGGCCCAGTTGTTGCAGTTGGCCGAGAAGCAGGGCGTGACGATCCCGCGTTTGCTGGTTGAGTCCGCGCTGAGTTCCGAAGCATCGGAGACCCCCACGGAACGTAAGCAAGCCATCGCAGAATTGTTCGCCGTCCACACGCTGCTGGCGCGAGTATCGAACAACGTGAACCAGTTGGCGCGTCACGCCAACTCCGGTGATGAGTTCCCGGCCGAGGCGGCGGCCACCCTGGCGTACGTGAAGAAACTTGCTGTCCGCATTCGGGAAGTCGTTGACGGGATTCCGACATGATGCCGAACGTTACCCGTGGCGGACGGATGCAGGGACTGCTGTCATACCTTGTCTCGGTTGATCCGGCGAAGACGTCGAACGTGCACCATGACCCGCATCTGGTGGCGGGGGATGCGGCGGTGATGGCGTGGTTCGATGATGGAATCCTTGACCAGGATGATGCCTCCAGGATCGCTGCGTACCTGGACGAACCGCATCGCAAGTTCGGTGTGGAGGTCATGCGGCGTGATGACCGCAAGGACGCTCCTTTAGGCCTGGATGGGAAGCCGCAGTTGGTCAAGGCGGATGTCTGGCATTGCTCACTGAGTGTTGCCGTGGGAGAGCGGAACATCACTGACCAGGAATGGGGGGACATCGCCAATGATTTTGTTGACGCGATGGGTTTCTCGGAGGCCAGCGGCAAGGCGCAGTGTCGCTGGGCTGCCGTAGACCATGGAGCCAGTGCCGGCGGGAACCAGCACATCCACATTGCGCTGTCGCTGGTGCGCGAGGACGGCACCAAGGCGTCGGTGCACAATGACCGCTCGCGGGCACAGGACACGTGCCGTGCGTTGGAGAAGAAGTACGGGCTGGAAGAGCTCTCCACCGTCCATGCCTCAAGGGGCTATGACCCTGCCGAAAAGCAGACCGCGATCCGCCAGGGCCGGGAGATGCACCGGACCTCGTTGGAACGCAAGGTTCGTGCCGCTTCAACCGCAGCTTCAACCGAGGCAGAGTTCGTCCGCCAGGGCCGGGACCTGGGCCTGCTCATGCGCCCGCGCTATGCGAAGAACACCACCGATGTGGTGGTCGGTTATTCGGTGGCCGAGCGCCCGGCCAAGGGTGAGCGTCCTGTGTGGTTTGGTGGCGGCAAGATCGCCCGCGACCTTGGCCTGGGGCAGCTGCGGACCAAGTGGCCCGACACTGCCCAAGGGTCCATGGACGCCGTCGCCGAATGGAATGCAGCAGCCCGAAACCGCAGACAAGCCAAGCCACAGGCACGGTACACCAAGCCACAGCTGACGGATGCGCAACTGTGGGATCAGTACACCGCGCAGGCCCAAGAAATTGCCGACCGTTTGCGGTCCCTGCCGCTGAATGACCACGCGTCGTGGGCGCGGGCGGCACGCGAGACTTCCGGAGTGTTTGCCGCTTGGTCGGAGAAGCTTGAATCCACGCCCGGGCCGTTGGCATCCACCGCCGCGGAGCTGGCCAAGACCGCGCAATTGCGTGACTATCGCCGGCACGAGAAGCCGGTCCCCATGCCGTCGCTGGCTGGTTCCACCATGCTGCTTCTTGCTGCCGGGTCCAAGAGCAAGACCGCCGCGCATACTGCGCTATTGATCCAACTCATGCGGACCTCCAAAGCGATCTTTGAAATGCACAACCAGTCGCAGCGTTACCGGCATGCCCGCAACCTGCGCACGGTACTGGCGAACGACCTGCATTCGTTCGGACAGCAGATGCCACGTCCTGTGCAGGCTATCTCCAAGGCCAGTGAACCGGAGCATGCGTCCTCCAGGTTGGCACGGTTGAATTTCCCCGCTCCAGCCTCCACGCAGCTACCCGCGCCACGGACAGGCAGCGTCGTGCCGTCCAAGACCGAACCAACACGCATCTACCAACCAACCAAGCCAGGACCCCAGCAAGAACACGGACGTTAAGAGCCAGCGCCCGACCCCACCTAAAAGGAGCAAGTGAGTCCCATGAGCGAAGAGCACGTTGAAGACGTTGTTGAAGGAATGCTGCGCCAGTCCCTAGTCGCCGGCTCACAGCTGGCAGATCAAGTGGTTCGTGCCCGGCAGCAGTACATGCGCAACGTCGAGCAGCGCAGCGAGCAGGCCGCAGTGGAAGCACAGCGCGCCTTCGCCGCCGACCGTGCGGTGATGCAATCCGTCATCATTCCCGCTACCCGGGATGATTGGTGGGAAACAGCCCGGCCGGAACAGATCACCCAGGCACATCTTCTGGCCGAGGCGTGGAAGGACCACGATCCTGTGGCGCTGGCGGCAGCCGAGAAGATCAGCAATGAAGTACAGGAACGGTATGGGATCGATACCGTAATCGTGCAGAATGATGCCGCATACATGCGAAACACCATTGCTGTGCAACAGCTTAACGACGGAACTTTGCAGATTCAGCCGATACCGCCCAACCTGGACTCGCAGAAGTTCTATACCCCCGACTTCACAAGCAGACCAAGTAAGCCCCGTGAAGTAACAAAGGAAGCCGCTTTAGAATTCGTCGAGGGCACAGCAAAAGAAGAGCAGGCCCGAGGCTGGGCCCAGACAGGGATCATCCAAGGGTTGCTTGGAAAAGACGATGACGTAGATCGGGCTATCTCTGAGAAATTTCCTGACCTGCTCATCGCAAATGAGCAGCATAGGGCCACTGCCCTGAAAGTAGCCAAGGAACATGCCGATACCATGGCCCTTGTCGAAGCCGCACAGACAGAGCACATCAAGCGCTACGCCGCAGAGCTGAAGGACGAGTTGGAACGGCACAAGGTGCCCTCTGAGTATCTTGCCAGCGAAGATATGGTGGCCGCACTCCATGCATCAAAGAATGCCGCTGGAACCGATTCTGCACCGGATGCGGACCTGGCCGTGGCTGAACGTATGCACCTGATTGACCAGGACGGGATCAACGGACCAAGCATTGATGATCTGCGCAAGGAGATTGGACAGAACTACTCGGGTGCCGAAGATTCATTGTTCGCAGACGCTGAATTCGTAGCCACCGCGCGTGACTGGCACGAGGCAAAGACCTTGGCCGAGGGAGGTTTCGTGGATCAGGGGAATACCGGGCTTGAGGCTCGGTATGAAAATGCGGAGAAGGAATTGTTTGCGTGGATCGCACCCCTAGGCCGAGAAATCCAGGACAACGTGCTCAATGATCCCAACCTGAAGACGCCAGTACTCTCCGAGAAAGACAAGGAACCGACGGTTCCGGTCTACGGCTCCAACGAACAATATGAGGGCTTTAAATCGTCGTTGGAAGGCAAAGCAACGCAAGCAGAGGTGAAGGGTCGAGTGGCCGCGGCCAGGGGTCAGGCCATCCACCCCTTCAAGGCAGTAAAAGCTCCCGAGAAGACACCCACGGCGCGCAAAGCCACGGCTATCGCTGGCAAGGGCAGGGACAAAGGCCAGGATGGCCCTACGCGATAGCAAACGCACGGTCAATGGAGGGTGCACATCGGAAAACCGATGTGCACCCCCCATTTCGTATTCCGCTACTCGGGTGGAATATCCCCGGCCTTTGGGAACCATCCTTCGGGTGCGTAATCGCACTCAAACGGTTCGGGCGTGTGGTGACGGCCGTTGTTGCAGGGATGGAATGGCCCTTTCTGGCTCAGCAAAACCGCCATATGTGGATCGGCGTGGTCACGCCACCACACGCTCATCCCTGTGGCCGGATCAAGACGGAAGTACTCCCAGGCCCGCCACAATGCTTCCACCCGGCTGACCGCTTCGGGGTGAAGAAACCACTGCCTGCACCATTTCCCGTTCCGTGAATCGATGATCCGGTTATACAGCGGAAGCAGATGCTCGTGCAGGAACTCCTCGGCTGACTGGTAGACCAGCGGGGATTCCTCCTGAGCTGCAGGTGCTTCACCAGGATCTGGCCGGGCTTCTTTGTTGCCATTGTCTTCTTGGGCCGCGTTGGTCTTGGCCGCTTCGACTTCCCCCGCGATTTTTTCCACGTCGGCCGCTGCCCGATCCCGGGTGCGTTCTGCCTGCGCCAGTGTTTCGGCGGCGGCGGCACGCAACCACCCGGAAAGGGTTTCTTCGTTCTTTTCCGCTGCCTCACGCACCACACCCTCGGCCCTGGCCAGTGCCTGGTGTGCGGCGTCCAACCGCTGCTGGGCGTTGATCAGGGATGCTGCTGGTGCTGTTTCCCCAGCAGATCGCTCTCCCGCCTCGATGGGGCTCATCTCGGCCAACATGTCCAGTTCATCCATTTCCAGACTCCCTTGCTGCGGTGATCCATGGGTTCTCCGGTGCGGACGCCGGTGCAGACGCCATCGCCGGTTCGCTCTTGGACGCGTACCTGGAGATGGACTCGTTCACTGCGTCCTCGTGTGGCGTCTTCCACCAGGGCCGGGTCTTGACCAGGGTGGCGCGGGCACCGGAGGCAAAGACCACAGCGCGGCCGCGTTCCATTTCCGTCAGGTCGGAAACGTCCAAGATTCGTTCTTTGCCCTCTTGGTGCGAGCTGCTGGCACCACCGCGCCCGTTGGACTGTGAGACACTGCTGTAGGAATAATCGCCAATCAAGTCCGAGAGGGTGCGCAGGAAGGCATCTTCCTTCACCCCTCCCCCGTAGACCACCACGTTGGCTGCAGACCAGATTTTCCGCATGCCCGGCTCGCCCCACAGCTCCACGCCCTGGGACCAGGACTGCAGAATCGCCATGACGATGATTCCGCGGGAACCGTAGTGGCTGAACAGGTCAGGCAGTGCCGCCCAGCGGACCACGTTCGCCAACTCATCCAGGGCAAACACGGCGGGGACTTCCAGCCGGCCTCCCATGCGTGCCCCGCGCTCCTCGAGGGCTTCGGCCACTGCGACCGTCAACGCGGTGGTCAGCGGTGCGGCTGTTCCTACGCCCTCCATGGACAGGACATAGAGGGTTTGTGTGGAGGCGGCAAAGACTGTGGGGTCGAACTGTGGGCGCCGGTCATTCAGGACCGTTCCGCCCCTGGCCGGTGCGACCCAGCGCAGGGTGTTTTTGTTTTTGAGGCATTGGACCATTTTTTCGGCGGTGCCGAAGATGCCGTCCTTCTGCTTGTCGGCCAGGTTCATGGTCGAGGCCAGGCCAGCGGCCTGCAACGCGTAGTCATGATCCTTCAACAGGTCCACGGCCAGCCCGCAATCCTGGCTGGTGATCCACAAGTATGCATCGGTGATCGGATGTTCGCCCAGCGCAGCGGCGAGGAACAGGGAGGCGATGAGGTCTTCGGCCTTCGGGTCGAAGTAGGAATCGGACTTCGCCCCGGGAGTGCGGGAGGCCACCGCGAAGTGGTGGGTGAGTTTTGCTGCCTTGTCCTCATCACGCACGTAGGACAGTGGATTCCACCACCAGGTGGGTTCTTCCTGGGCGATCTGTTGCGGATCAAAGATCCAGACGGGTCCCTGGGCCGAACGGGGACCCCTGGTGGCGTCAACGACATCGCGCTTGTTCGAGGTGGAAACCACGGCCCCTGGGGCATCGAGGATCGCCGGGATCACCCGCGAGGCAGACTTGCCGACGCGTGGGCCCCAGATATCCAGGGAGAGGTCTTCCCAGGACTGGTAGAACGGCTGGTTGGTGGACACGAGATTTCCCACGAACACCCCGGGCGTTCCTTCGACCCCGAGGCGCTTGGCTGTCTTGGTGGCCCCCTGGTGGGTGTAGGCGGCAATGTCCTTGCCCTTGCCCATGTGCGCGGCGGCTTTGTCCACCCGGGGTTTCTTGCCTCCCAGGCCGCGCCGTCCAGCCAGCAGGCTAATTGTCACGGCCAGGGCAACCAGGATTAGGGCCAAGGCAATGGCGACCAGGGTGGCCTGGGCCGGCCACTGGATGGTGCCGCGCAGCAAGCCTTCGAGCAGGACGGATAGTCCAGTCGGTGGTGCCGGGTTCCCGGCCAGCTGGGCACCGAGTTGGAGGGACAACCAGCCTCCACCGAGGACGGCGACGACGATGCCCACCAAGACGAACGGCAGGACGGTTTGCCCGTTCATGCCGCTGGTGCCCTTGCGATTTGGTGCACTCATTTAGCCCACACGACCTTTCCTCAGTTTGCTGTTTCCCAGGTGGTTGTGGCTGATGCTTCGTTCATCGGTGATGTGCTTGACCCGTTCGGTCTCGGTGAGAGTCATCTGCACGGCGATGCCAATGCGCCCGGGGATCTTCAACATGAATTTTCCCGCCCCCGGAGGCGGCGCCGGCCGGCCGTCTGCGGATCGTTCCTGTTTCCACGACGGTGGCGCATTGAAGCCGGCCACGGTGTCTATTTCGCGTTCGTTGAGCGGCTGGACCTCGCTCAGATCGTTGAGGTCCTCGCGGCTCAGGGCCATGATGCCCAAAACCCCGGAACGTTCGGTGAAGCCCTTGGCCGTGGCCCGGTCCTTGGCATTGGGCAGGGACAAAAAATCCTTGGGTGAGTGGGTGATCTTCAGCTCCGAGACACCCTTGCCGCGGTTGGTGCGGCCAATGCGGTCCACCCGGTCAATGATCCCCTCGCAGGCACGCATCGGATACCAAAACTCGTCCTGCATCGCGAAGTACCCGCCCCAGTGGATGGAGGGGTCATGGCGGGAAAGCTCGTAGTGGGCATCGATGGAGGAGAAACCGATGCTCCAGGTCGCCAACATCGCCGCCGAGAGCAGCTTGGTGTTCGACTCCGGGATGGAGGAGGTATCGAAGCAGAACCCGCCGGGGTTGCCCACTTCCAGGCGAACGCTTTCGCGACCCCCGACCAGGGAACCCATTTGCCCGGACATCACCGCACGCAATGAGAGGTGCAGCTGGCGGTATTCGTCGGTGAACTGGTCGGCGTCCTTGCACACGGTGGCCGAAAGCACTTCCGGTGGTGGATCCATGAACGCGGTCAGCAAGTCCCCCATCCAGGGGTGGTCGTTGCGGGCGAGAACTGAGCGGATCAGCTCTGCCAGCGCCGCATCCTCGCTGTCGGATAATGGCGTGCCGCGGCTGATCTGCACGACCAGGGAGACGGCATCGACGGCCTTGCCGACGGCTTGCCGGTGCATCTCGTCTCCCAGCCGTCCGCCGATTTTCTTGGCAGCATCCCCGAGGGCACCAAGGTCGAGGAGGTTGATCTTGTCGGTGCTGTCCGGGCCGACACGAATCACGTTGCCGCCCATCGCCGCCACAGCGTCCCCGTGCTCATTCTTGATCGGGTCAAAGACAGCCGGGGCAATGCCGCGCGCGGCCATCGAGTACATGAACCGTCCACCCAGGGAGGATTTGCCGTTGCCGTTGAGTCCGAAGAGCATCATGGAGGCGGAGGAAATCAGGCCCGAGCGGTACCAGGTCTGCGGGTCCCCACACACGGCCGTGCCCACATGCATGTCCCTGCCAAGCGGTGCTCCAATGTTGGGCCTCGAGGTGCCCGCCGCAAAGGGGTAGACCCCCGGCAACTGCGCCGAGGTCGAATACCACTGCGGCGGCTGGGGCACCTTCCCCCACCGACCACCGCCAAACCCGGCCAAACCACGGGAGGTGCGCATGTGCATTGCGGGTTTCATGACAGGACTCCTTCAAGCCACAACGGAGTGGTGTTGTACGTCCACGGCAAGACCCCGAAAGGCAGCGTGGTGTGGAACGCGGCCGATCCTGCGTGCTCCACAAACCGGTATGGCATCAACAGCTGACCCATCAGGGACTTGATCTGGTTCAGCGCATCCCGATAGGCATCCTGGTTGGCCTCAAAGGTCACGGTGACCATCAGGGAGAACATCGACAGGCGGGCACCTTGTGCCAATTCCAATTCGGTCTTTTCAGCCACGGCCTTGTTCTTGGTATCGAACGAGGTGGCTCTGCCCTTGCGGGTACTGATCTTCCAATCAGCGTTGCGCACCAACCGGTTCACGGTCTTGGCTGCGGTACCCGGGTCCACCGGGCGATACATGATCGCCACCCGCTTGCGCAGGAACTTCGCATTCGGGCCAAAGAGCTGGTCAAAGGACCGGGCGGTGATCTGGGATTCGGGAGGAACAGTCATCATCAGCGTCATCGAGGCCACCCCGTCATGGAAGACGACCCGGCCCCGGGAATCATCGAAGAACTCCGGGCCGGCTTGGTCCCAGGAACGATTGGCACGCAAACCCGTCAGGGCATCGAGGGCCAATTCCTGGTCCCGTGCCGGTTGGTAGGCCAGGTGCGCGATCTCGGCCAACTCGCTCTCCACCAAGGGCCTGGGTGCCCCGGCCCCGGCGCGGGTGAGCATTTGGGATTGGACGGGAAGCCGGGACGCGACCTCGGCCACCGCCGGGGAAATGTCTTTATCGGTGGCACCGAGCGCCTTGGCGTCCCACACCAGGGTGGAATACACGTTCAGCACCGAGGACCTGGCCGGCAAGGTGCCCACCGCTTCATCCAAGACCTGCTTGGCGAAGGCCGGGGCATTGGGCGCAACGTCCTCCCGCACGGCTTGGCAGGTGCCGGCGGAGGACTCGGAGGCCGAGTCCACCACGATGGTGGCCCCGGAGAGGCCGGCATCCACACTGAGTGAGGAAATCCAGGAGCCAAAGTGGGAGACCTGGTTGTTGACCACCGATTGTTCCTGCATGGCTGCCCCGTCCGGGGTGCAACCGAAAACGGCCGCGATCTTTCCCACGGACTTGTGGTGCAGCAACGAATACTCCCGGTTCAACCCATCAACACCGGACAGTGTGTCCACATTGAGAAGGGCGCCGGGTAACCGCTGGGCAGCTTCCCGAGGCAACGCCGAGAGCGGACCGGTGACGTAGAACGATTCACCGCGTTGGTTCCGGTGTGCCAGAGAGATCCGGTCGGTGAGCTTGCTCAGGATCGTGGTGCCGCCAAAGCGCACCAGGCCAAAGAACACCACCACGAACGTGATCAGCAAGACCGCCAGCGCCAGCATCCATGCTTCCTGGACCAAGGCCAGGAGAACCAGGACCACTCCGGTGCCCGATACGGCCAGTGCACCGAGGCTCAACCCAAAGAGTCCAGGGGCGGTGGGCTTGAGCCAGTTCCCGAATTTGTCTTGTGCGACGTTGTTGCTCATTCGCCGATCACGTCCTTTCCATCAGCGTCCTTGGCCCCATCGGCGACGGCTTGAGTCATCGACTGGGCTGCGGCATTTGTTGCCGGCCTGGTCTTGGGCGAAGCATTGCTAGATCCAGCAACCGGGGCAGAAGCTTCAGAAGAGCCCGTAGGTGCACTGGTTCCGGCAGCAGAACCAGCAGTCCCGCCCTGGGAGCTTGTTGGTTCACTGGTCCCGGTGGCCGAGGTATCGGCCCCAGCCGGACCATCTGCGGAACCGGGTTGGGCACCGGCAGGAGCAGTCGGTCCGCCAGCGGCCTGCCCGCCGCCAGCCCCGGATGCTGCACCAGTGCCTGAGGCAGAACCTTGTCCGGCACCTTCGGCTCCCATGGTGTCTCCTGCAGTTCCACCGGAGGCAGGATCTCCACCGTCAGCATCCCCGCCGAGCGCCCCGGACGCTGTGTCGGCGGAACCACCAGCGGCACCAGCTCCGCCACCAGGGCCTGAACCCGAACCACCAGTCCCACCCCCGCCACTGCCTCCACCGGTGGGGTCGGCGCCTCCGCCTGCTCCCGCAGCGCCTGCGCCGCCGGCGGTTACCGAGGAACCACCTGCAGTGCCAACGGAACCGGCAGCACCGGCACCACCAGCCATCTTGGCTGCCCCACCGGCAGCACCGGCAGCGGCAGTGCCGCCACCGGAAAGCACTGCAGCACCAGCGGCGACACCGGCACCGACAAGCGCGGCACCACCGGCCAGGGCCATGCCACCGCCGCTGGCACCACCAAGGGCAGAAGTGCCTGGAGCAATCAGGCGCATCATCGCTGGCAACGCGACCACGGCCAAGGCAATGAGGACCAGCCCATTGATCACCCCGCCCAGGCCCTCATCCCCGGACTTCGTTTTCCAGGCGTAGGCATAGATGATTGCGGCCACGGGCTTGTAGAGGGCAAAGGCAATGATCCAGTTGGTGATCTTGGAAAATGCTTGGTCTGCCCCGCCGATCATGGAGGCAGCGGCAGCAACCGGCCACACGCCGATCAGCAACGGCAGCAACGCGGAACGCACCAGCATGATGCCCCACTGGATGATGGTGGCGATGATGCCGAAAATCCCACCCAGAATCGCTATGCCCGGATTGGCAGCGGCAATGGTGAGAGGGATTTGCCGGGCATCGGTGGTGATCCCGGCACTGTCCAGAATCCATGTGGAGAACGCATCGCCACCGGCAATGATGACCTGCACCGCAGCGGCGCCCAGCGTGGTGACCACCACGACCTTGGCCATGGTTTGGGCCAGTTTGATGGCCTTATCGCCCCGGTAATGGATCATCGTCCAGATGGCGGCGAACATGATGCCCAGGATGGTGAGAAAAATACTGATGACTTGCAGCTGGGCGGTGAGCCACTGAATGGAACCTGCTTCCAGGTCAACCAACAGGCCGACGTTCAGCCAGGACGTCAGGAATTCCTTCATCATCGAATCCCAGCTGCCGACCATCATCTCTGCCATTTTGGTGAAGGCATCTGCCGCAGCTTCACCGAGCTTGCACCCCGCATAGCCTTTCCCAAAGCTGCATCCACTCATGGTGTGGCTTTCCATTCCACGAAGCTCCCGCGCTGCGGGGCGATGGGCTGGCCACGGAACATGGACCCGTCATCCAAGACCACTTGCTTCCAATCCCCGTCAATCCAGCGGAAGGACAGGGGAAGGCCGGTAAACCCGGTCGGGGTATCGGGAGTGGAAAAGACCATGGTCACCTGGGCGTTATCCGGGGTGAAGGAATCCACGATGAAACCGGAGTACGAAATCGGCTCCCCGCGCTCCGACGCTGGTTCGGCCAACACGTAGTCCTTGCCCGGTGAGTCAGGCACGTAAAGTTCGACCGCCTGCTTGAAGTCGGAGGTACTAATGGCTGTGTTCAGCGTGACCGCCATCAATGCCGCTCCCAAGGGTGAACGGGCAAAGCAGACGCCAAAGTCGCCTTTGCGCGCTGTGGGTCCGTAGGTGTCCGAGACCGGCCACGTCCACCCGTTCTTCGCTTCCCAGCGCAGATCATCGGGCATCTTCGGAGTCGCGGAAGTATCGCCTGCCGGTACGTTGCACCCGTCCTGTGTGGCGGGGTTGCTGGGCACGGTGCTGGCCGGTGCCGAGGGGCCGGCAGCGGGGCTGGTTTCATCTTTCTTGGGGGTAAAGATGACAAGTAAGGCCATGCCGAGGATGAGAACCAACACGACAGCTGAAGCCCACAACGTAGCTTTTTTCCATTGCGGGTTCGCCACCCGCTCGTTCTTCATATCCGACATGTCGGGGACCGTACCTTTCTAGAATCCGAGGAAGATCGGGGCAATCACGCCAGCGAGACCGAACAACACGGCCCCGGCGATCCACCAGCCGACCTTGCCCATGAACTCCTGGCCCTGTCCGTGCCGATTGGCAAAGAACAAGCTGATCGCCAGGATCAGCAATCCGATGACGGCCACGCCGCCGCCGATGCCCTGGACCCAGAGCTTGACGGTATCGATGGCATCGGTGACTTCGGCGGGAAGGGGCTTAGGTTCAGCCAAGATGTTGATGGTGCGGCCAGCGAGCAGGTTGAGCGTGTTCATGTTGTTTCTCCTTGGGTTTGAATGCCCTGGTTGGCGAGCATCGTGGTGAGTTTGGTCAGTTCCTTGGGGGAAAGATCAGAAGATGCAGCATGAGCCGCACGTTTCAAGAGCAGGGCCGGAACCCAGGGGGCGTGGATGACGCTTATGGCCCCGCCCAGGATCCTTAATTCAGAAGCGATCCTGCGGGGAAGCTTCCCCGGTGCAGCAGGGATAACCAGGGCAGCTGCAAAGGCATCGACCCCGTATTGGGCCAGGAGGCTTTTGGTGGTGTTGATCCCCTCGACGCTGGCCCGCAAGGCCAGCACTGCAGGGATATCACCTGGTTCGCGTTCGGAAACCCAGCTCTCCACGTTGCCGCCATCCACTGCACCCAGGATGTGGGACCACGTGGTGGTCCCGGCCCCACCATGGGCAGCGACCAGGACAGCACGAGTCTGTTCGGACGCCACTTCAACGGCGGGAGCATCCTGCAGAGGGCTACCCTGCACCGGGGAGTCGGGAGCCGATCGGTTGACCTCGGGAACCGGCGGGGCTGGGACGGAGCGCGCAGCCTCCAGCCACGGATTGGCATCCTGGCTGGTTTCCATGTGCTGTTCCACGGCGCTCACAGCCCTTGTGCCACCGCTGCAGTCGCACGCAGCCATGCCCGGCGCGAAGCCGGGGACAAAGCGCTGTGGACGATGCGGCCGGACTTCAACGCCGGATCAAAAGGAACCGTAAGAACCTCGCGGACGAAAGGCCGGAATCCCTCGGCAATCCGGTCGGCGACAGCCTTTTCTCCTGGTTGCCACTGGGAGATGATGACCACCGCGTTCTCGGCCAGGCGTGCGGCGTGCTCATCGCGTTCATGCAGTGCCTTGAGGGTCAGCAGGGCCGCTTCGGCGCGGTCCTCCATGGTGGTGGTGGGAACCACGAGTTGGTTGGTGTGGGCGATCATCCGTGCCCAATCCGAACCCCGGTCCACGTTGCCCGAATCCATGACCAGGAGGCGGTAGTACTTTGCCGCGACCGCGTGAATGGTATCCACAGCTTTCCCGGTCATGACGTGCGTGCCGACCAAGCTGTCATCGGAGCGCAGCACATCGAATCGGTCTGCGCTCTGGTGGTGAACGTACCCGGCCATGTCCCCGGAGACGGCTGAGGCAGAGAGCAGCCGTTCGCTGTTTTCCAGCACGTCCAACACCGTGGAGTGGTGATCCCCTTTTTCGGTGCGCCAGCCCAGGGTGCCGACCTCGGGATTCCCGTCATAGGCCAGCACCCCTCCCCCGCCGTGGAGGGCAAAGATCGCGGCCAGGTTCTTCACCGTGGGCGTCTTGTTCGCCCCGCCCTTGCGGTTGGCCACCATGATGGTGCGGGTGCCGGCCCAGTGCTTGGAGACCTGTTCAATGTCGGCTCGTTCGGCCAGTTCCTTCTCCGAGGCAGGAACGTTGATGCCCAGGTTGGAGAGCCATCCGCGGATTCCTTGGGTCGCGGGTCGCGCCGCCCCGTGGGGTGAGAGAAACGATTCGGCATCCCGCAGAGTTCGCCGGGTGACGGGAGCGAGCTGCTGAGACTCCTCCACCAGCTCCACTGTCGGTTCCACCGTGGTTTCCTTCACTGGCGTCTCTTTCATGGGCACCGGAGCTTCGGAAACTGCCTTGGATGCCGCGTCGGCAGGTGCGTTGGTCTTGGTTGAGGAGTCTTTCTGCACTGCCTTGTGCCCAGTCTCAACTGGCTCCGTGGCTTGGATTTTCTGGGTTTGGGCTTCTGCGGTGTCTTCGGCTTCAACCTGGCGGTCGGGCGATACCCGCAGACCGGTCAAGCCGCTTTCATCCATCGTGCTCACCCGTACCGGGCGCCTATGATCCAGGGCAATCTCGAAGACCCTGGACATCAGTAGCGCGCGCAACCTCGAGGAGTCCTCGGCGGTGAATTGCTCTTCGGTTCCATCAACGGACAGGACTCCGGTGTTATCGGCGTTGATGATCGCGCTGATGACCGGGGTGCTCTGGATCAGGGACTGGTCAATGGCCATGTGAATACCTCTTTGGTCGTCGGGGCGGATCGTTAGGGGGTGAAGGTGGGAGCTGGCTTGTCAGGTTCAATGGCCTGAACCAGCCAAGGTTGCCCGTCATGGTCTTGGACCAAGACAACTTGCCAGGGACCGTCATTCGTGCTGAATCGCACGATGACCATTTGGGGCATGTGCTCGTCTTGGCTGGTGGTGGGATTCGCGTTGACCTTGGTCATGGGCACGCGTGCCGGATCAATGTATTGGGCTTCCTCGGCGTATTCCTCGGTCAGGTACGGCAGCAAGTCAATGAACCACCGTCGCTCCGGGGTATTGGGCCGGGCGAAAAGGTCCATGACCTTGATGGCCACATCCTTCGGTGCCTCCACAGAGGCCACAGTGCTGGGAGCGGGAGAGGAAAGGGTTGGCGTTGGTGGTGTCGCATCGTTGGCTGGCCCGGTGAAAAGGCCGCACCCTGACAACGACAGGGCGCACACGCCCAGTCCGGCCATCTGCCAGAGATTCAGCCCTTGGGGGGCCTGGGTGGTGTTCATGAGAAGACTCCCTTGGACTTCAGGATTGGTGCTGGATCAACAACGGTTCGGTAGGTCGGTGCATTGGCCGGGGTTCCTGGTGGGGCAATCTGGAAATGCAGGTGAACACCCGTGGAGTTGCCCGTGGTTCCCTCGATCCCCAAGGGAGTTCCAGCGGCCACGGTGTCCCCGGCTTTCACTTTCAAGCTGCCGTGGACCAGGTGGTGGAACTCGAAGACCAGACCGGGCTTTTCAACCTGCTTGGCGATGATGTAGGTTCCGTAGGCGGATTTCCAACCCTGGCCCTGCTCTGCCACGGTGATTTTCATGTCCGTGGGAGCCAGCACGGAGGCCCCGCCCTTCTTGGAAAGATCAATGCCCTTGTGGTCCAAAACGCTGGAATTGCACGATGCCCCTGCAGGGCATTTACGTGGACCAAACGGGCTGGTCATCGCTGTGAAGCCAGGCAGTGGACTGGACCATTCCCCTGATCCCAGATCGCCTATTTGTTTTGCGTCAGGTGAGGTATCGGGGCAGTCGCCGTTGGGGGTGATGTCTTCAAACTTTTCATCCAGGTCCTCGCCCAGCGTGCCGACCGAGAGGGCTTTGACGATTTGAACGGCCGGGGAACGGAACGGGGTGTAGTGGTTGGGGTCCGCATTGCGTTGGACCCGGTGAATCGCTTGGCTTGGCTCTAGGTCCTGCCAGCCCTCGACCTTCTGCAGTGCCTTGAAAAAGTTGGTCGCGCTGGTGTGTGGGTTCATGCGGTCTTCGTATGATCCCCATGCGCCGTTATCGCGCTGTTGGAAGAGTCCGCGTGAGTCCGGGCCGGCTCCGTCACCGAAGTCGATGACCTTGAGGGTGGATTCCCCGATGGCGGTCTGTACGCCCAGGATTTGGGCTGCCAGGGACAATTTGAGGTCGGAGGCGGCAGTCATGATCTGCGCTGCATTCTTGAGCTGGGCCCCGGAGAATCCTGCAATCGACTTGCTTTCTGCCTGTTCGGCGACGGGCGCCTCGGCATCTTCCCCGCAGCTTCCGTTGTCGGCAGAAGCGGCAGTATTGCCGCCCATGAGCAGGAGCATCACAACCACTACGGGGACCATGAAAAGAGCAAGAACAGCGGCTGCTGTTCCGGCAACTTTCGAGTTTTCCATGAGGTTTCTCCGAGGTCTGCGTGGGTCTTGAGAACTATGGTCACTGTATCATTTAATAGTACAGTGGAGGGAGTGTCGTGAATTTTTGGCAGAATTGGGGAATGCCCAAATACGTTCAAGCCAAACCCGAGCCTTCACAAGAGGCATCTGAGGTGATCGAACTTTTTGGCATGACGCCGTTGCGTGCGGAGATTCTTCGTCACCTGTCGATGTGCGAAGAAGGGGTTACCTCCGGGGATGTGGGCAGGGCGCTGTCGGCCAACTACCGCACGGTCGCCAGGCACCTTGTGATGCTCGAAAGCCATGGCGTGGTTGAATCCGACGCCACGGAGGAGCGGCAAGGCGTTCGCGTCCTTTATCGAATCAATCGGACGCAACTCTCGGTCGCTGCGAAGCTGTTGCTCAAGTACTTGCATGGCGAATAGCCTCCGGTCAACCATCGACAAGGGAACGACCTACGCTCCCACCGTATGACCCAACCCTAACATTTTGTCATTATTTATTTTATTGTGACACACTTGGTTGTGCCCGATGAGCGACAATGGGAAGGAACACCACACTCGATTAAGGACCGCCCGTGTCTATCTCAGCCCGCTCCTTCAGCGATTGGCTTGCCACCGCAGGCCTGCCCGATGGAGCCTCCCAGCTAAGCAAATTGCTTGGCATGAAACGGACCACCCTGCACAACCAGCGAATCAGGGGGCGTATTGCCGTGCCTACGGTGATCGCCGCCTCCCGAGCTGCACGCCTGAATCCCCTGGATGTGCTGGGGTCCTTTGAGCCCTATGCCGCCCTGGGACAGGAACGGAAGCCTGTCACGGACGCAGAGCTGCTAAGCCAGGTCTCATATGTTGATGCTCTCGTGCACCTGATGTCGCGAATCCGCGCGGACTTCGCCCAGGCACTGGGTGTTGTCCCCATGGAAGCGATCCCTTTCGCCGGATCGGTGAGGAACTGGCTGGATGCGATAGATCCAGGAGGCATCCGTCAACATGTTTCCGAACACGGCGGTATCGCGCCCAGCAACCTATCGGCACAGCTCGCAGAAAATCGGCTGGATCCCGAACTGGCCATCATCGCCTCCCGTTTTGCCGGTGTCTCCAGTGCCAGCGGCCTGCTGGTTTCGGGACTGGTGACGGAGCAAGAGGCCGGCTGGCCGATGTACGGACGAGAGAATGCCCTTTCCGAGTTGGGGGATGTTGAACTCATCGACCTGGTTTCTTCCCGCTTGGAGTTCTTGCGACGCGAGACCAAGAAGAAAGTCGATGACGAAAGCGCCGCAGTCAATTATTTGGAGACCCTAGGTTAATGGAAATACTGTTTTTTGTAGTTGTCCTCGTAAGCGCGACGCTTAGCCTGACAAGAATTGGAGGGCTGGCTCGCAGTATCAACCAATCGATCTTCCTCAGCGGTCTTTGTGCCGCCGTAGCCTTCGGCCTGATGCTCCCAGCGGTCTATGAATTCGTGGACGGCTTGTTCCTGCGCACGAATTTCACTGACCTGTTCGCAAAACTCGCTCTGCTTCTGGCCATCAACATCCTCGTCTGTGAAATCGCGAGGGCCCTGCGAAACCCTCGCGTCCTGCGACTCACGGCAGGGATTTCCGGCAAGACCATCCTGGTTCTGACCTTCGTGCTCGCCTTGATTCTGTTCGCCTTCACGGACAGTCCGGAGCCCTCACCGGGCCTGGGTGCCTATATCGATGACCCGTTGGTGTTGGCCTACAACACCGTGATCGTGGCCTACGTCGGCTACCTGGGGGCCTTGCTCATCGGCCCGCTGCTCAGGGACGCACGCACTCCCCCGCAGAGGCTCAGGCAAGTAGCCTCGGCCCTCCTCGCTGCCGGGTTCGGTTTGGCAATCGTTCGGGCCGTGCTCATGGTTGCCGGCCTGGCCATCGACGGACTGTATGACTTTGGCCAGATCCTCAGCGGAATCGCGGCCCTCTTGGTTATCGCTGGCCTTGTCTCGGCCTGGATGGCACTGCGAAAGTACGATACTTCTCGAATCAGACAGTCCGCCCTAAGAATCCACTGACTTGGACAGAGACAAGGAAAAATATATTGCGACACGCGGCGGGCTTGCATTCAATCGGTATCTGTTACCGATTGAATGGAGCCATGGCTATTACGAATGCCCGTCGAGGCGGCAGGAAGAGTAAAGGCGATCGCAAGCTCGTCGGCTCTCGCATGCCTGTCGATACGGCTAGTCAACTAGAAATTGTGGCCGAGGCCAGCGGACAGACAGTCAGCGACTATGTTGCGGAGATAATCACCGCTCATTTGTCCACAGTTGATCTCAACCTACTTAAGACCCAAGAGGAGCTGCCGATAATCCGCGCTTCTTAAATTGAAGAAGGCCCGTACTAGACGGGCCTTCACTCAAGTTATCTAGCTATTTACCCACATGATCTTGGCGGGTCTCGGGTGAATAGCTCTCACAAACACACCCTTTTACAGGAGCCTTGTGTCTGCTATTTTACACAGTCTTGCCCAAGAACCAACACCTCTCACACGTCGCACACGCCGTGTCTCTCGACACAAAGAAACCCACCGCGACGTAGTCCTACGATCCGTCCCCCCAGGCGCCGTACGAGCCGCACACGGCAACCACGTCATGCGCGCCCTCCTCGAACACCCCGAATACGCCCGCCGCTACGCCTCCGCACAACGAACACTCCACAACGTCATGCGCACCCTCATCCAACGCGCAGACTACGAAACCATGACCACCCGCCCCGGATGGGACTACCTCGCCCAAATCGCAGGCGTCAGCCGCAGAACCATCGCCCGAGCCCTCAAGTCCTTCCAAGACTGGGGGCTACTCGGCATCGTAGCCAGCGGCCGCAGCGCCCAATACGCCGCCAAAGGCCCAGACGGAGAACGCACCAACGAAGCAGCCGTCTACGTACTCTGCACACCCTCCCCCCTTGCCATAGTCGAAACAGCCGGCTCCGGTAATGTGGATGAATTTGGCACCCCTCCCGCCGTAGGCGGTTCTCACCTTAAGAACTTAAAAGAAACCCATACACGCGCGCGAGAAACAAACCTTGAAGGACCGGCTACGCCGGCTGAAAACACATTAGGCGGCTCCGCCGCATCTGCCCACCAAACCCCCTATCGTCCAGAACTAAACTGGCCCACCCACAAAACGACAGCATCGAAAAAGCAGCGTCTTGCCGCAGCTTCGGAACTACGTCGCCGAATCTTCCTCTTACGACCCATGAGCACCAAAGACGTCGCATCCTCAGTTCGCGATTTCCTCATAGCAGGCTGGACCGTCGCAGACCTACACCACGCCCTGGACTTCCAACCCAACGGATCTCCCTGGGCCTACTCCGGAATCCCCTCAAGCGACTACGCACCACGCCTACGAGGCTGGATGCGCACACGCCTAGCGGCGTGGCGCACCCACACCGGAGAACCCCTACGCTCCCGCGACCAACGCTCCGACGCCCAGGCACTCGAACGCCGCGCCCAAGCCGCCCGAAACACCGCACGACTGCTCCAGGAACGAGCAGAACGCGCCACCCGCGTTGGCCAAGACTCCCCCGCCAAAATCGTGGCCCTGGCCCAAATCCGGGCACTTCGACAGAAATAGGTGTGGCTTGTGAATTCGTCAAATATCCGACGCTTAGTTTTCTCAATGTCCCTGTGGCCTGTAATTTTCTGGCGTCTTTCGGCTCAGTTCCCCATGGTCCAAGACTCCCCGACCCGGCCCACCTGCATGAGATCTTGGATTTTTTCAGCATTGACAACCAGTCCACGGGGCCCGAGGTTCGCGCATGATGGCTCGGCTTAAACCCAGAGGAAGTTTTCACGATGGCATTACCGTGATCTCCGTGGTGGCCGGCCAGGTTCCCGGACCCAAGTACCTTTTCGAAGTCGGCAGAAAAGTGGAACAGCGATACTACGAGAATCCAGTGGCAGGGCCTACGGTGAGTGCATCAGCATGACAAACGGTACAACCATTGCTATCGATGAAAGCGGCGACCAGGATGACCACCGATACACGCGACTCCTCCGGAAAAGCCTCTCCTTCCGGGTATGACCCCGATTTTCTTGGCACCCGCACCGATGTCCCAATCTTGGATGCGAGCATCCAAGACGACGCAGTCTTGTGGGAAGAAACCGAGATCATTCCCTACACGCATTTCTCCTTGTCACTGAGCAAAACCTGGCGCTTTGCCCGCTGGGTCGCCTGGAACATCGACGGGACCAGCATCAAACTACTCAGCCGCACCAACCTCAACTTCACCAAAGACCCACGACTTGCGGCCGACTCCCAGATCGGCAACGAACTGTACAGCGACAACCGACTGGACCGCGGCCACATCGCCCGCCGCGCCGACCTCACCTGGGGAACCCTCCCAGAAGCACAACAAGCCAACCAAGACTCCTTCCACTACACCAACATCACCCCACAAATGGACGACTTCAACCAAAGCAAACAAAACGGGATCTGGGGCCGCCTCGAAAACGCCCTCTACGAAGACGTCGACGTCCAGAACCTGCGAGCCAGCGTCTTCGGCGGTCCCGTCTTCCACCCCGACGACCGCAAATACCGCGGCGTCGCCTTACCCTCCGAATACTGGAAACTACTCGTCTTCCACGAACAAGGCGTCTTGAAAGCGCGCGCGTTTCTGCTGACCCAGGACCTTGACCATCTGCGGGCACTCCTGGCCCTGGACGAGTTCCGGGTCTACCAAATCACCATGGACGAGCTCGAGGAACGCACACTGCTTCACTTCCCCGAGCCCGTCAAACAAGCCGCCGAACTGATAGCAGTGCGGGACATCGCCGAAAGGAAGCCACTGGCAGCCTTGGCAGACATTGAATGGTAAATGGTCTCCAGCGGAGCTGCATTGCGGCAGTACGTTTGTTCAATTGAAGCCGGCAGTGAGAACCATATTCACGCGCACAGCGCCAACCACTGTACCGATGGTCCTCACCGCCGTATCCCCCCGCCGGGCTGGTGTCCGTCCGATATCCAGCCCGTCAATCGTCAGGCCATCGATGGGTCTGTAAACATGGCTAAACACTGCTCACACTGGAACACGATTCCGGTTTTGCGCCGCTCGTGTATAAAGAAATGGGGCCCCGCTTTGTCGCAGTGTGGGCAGTCCAGCATTGAATACTGATTGCTCTGGGCATTCGGCTTGATCGTCATGCGTTGATGCTAGGCGATTGGCATCCTTTTGAATATGCACGACGCCGGGCTGCATGTATGAGTTCCTCACAGGAGTTGTAGCCATTGAGACGCGGGTCTGAGTAAGCCACCCCTAGTTCCCCATGGTCTAAGGCACCCGACCCGGCCCACCTGTTTTGGGTGTTGGGTTTTTTCAGCATTGACAACGAGTGTGCGCCGGGTCCGAGGTTCGGGCGCGATGGTTCAGCATAATCGCGTGGGTAGTTTTCAAGATGGCATAACCGTGATCCGCGTCGTGGCAGGCCAGGTTCCCGGGCATCAGTCTCATTTCCCGAACGCGGCAGTAAAAAGGCCCCAAGAAACTACGGAATCTTGCGGCAAACCTCTTGACACTAATAGTACTATTAGATATATTGGTACTAATAGGGATGGGCAGGATGGCCGGTATGGTTCAGGTGTCGCGAATCCCCTTACCAGCAGGAGGAAGTAGCTATGGTTTCCGAAGAGCAGTTGAAGGCTATTTTGGATCAGTTTGTACCTCCGGAATTTCACACAGATTTCGAGATGCGAGCCATTGCCTATATGGCGGCTTCCCTGGATGCTCCAGTAAATCCACCAGAACATCGGTTCTTTGAGGCTGAGACGATCCTTCCGGGCGATAGCCCAGAGGACGGCGACTACACGGTTCGAACGTCCAGCCTGATTCTCGAGAATTGCGAGTCCCGATTCTGGCGCCGCCTCCAAGAACTTGAGGAGTACTGAGACCCATGGGAGAGATCACCGTTTACAGCAAGCCCAGTTGCGTCCAATGCACAGCCACCTATCGGGCACTGGACAGTGCCAAGATCCCCTATCGAGTCGTTGACCTCACCCAGGTTCCCGCGGCACTCGAATATGTCACTGATGAACTGGGTTATGGCCAGGCCCCCGTCGTGGTCGTGGATGATCAGAACCACTGGTCAGGATTCCGCCCTGACATGATTTCCGAGTTGGCAAAAAGGGTCTAGACCTTGTATCAAATAGTACTATTAGATACAATAGTACTAATGACGAAACGAAGGAGATGACATGCACCGCACAGCACGCCCCACCGGAGCCATCGGAATCAAGCTTGATAAGGAAATCCTGCTGACAGCTGCTCGCGAAGTGTTCACCGCGCTGCACCCGGACGCAGATGCCGGGCAGCTTTCACATGGCCCACTCCCCCAAATGCTCATTGCCGTAGACCGAGGCAATGGTGCCGTGGTGAACGGGGAGGGCGTCGGTTCAATTGCCAACGAGGACGGCAGTGTTGACGTCCATTTTTCTTACGGCTTCACCTGGCTCCCCATCGGCCTGGCACTCGACCAGATCAACAAGGCCGCCACGGACAAGAGAATCGACCTGGCAGAAGGTATCCGTACCTTCGGGGCCCGCCTCGACGCGAATCATAGGCAGTGGTTCCGGAGGTGCGACGCCGACAATTCCGCCCAATAGAACAACATCCCGCCATTATCCCTAATAGTACTATTAGTGATAATGGCCTCGCTGAAAGGAGCCAGGAATGCCTGACAGTGCAATTCACGCCTACACCCGAGCAGAGGCACTTGAAGATGGCCTGCTTATCGATGTAACGGAAACGGCCAGAGGCGCCAGGCTCCCTGTCAGTGTCGCCCTTACGCGCAGTGCCTGGGCGTATGCCGTCGCATGGAATGACGCGAATCCCGAACTGCAGGATGAGGCGGGTCGACTGTGGGACGTGCTCTATTTGGCCGGGGTCGCCGCTGGCCGCGCCGGCGTCTTTCGCCGGGTGCCATTCGACATCTACCGCATACCAAACACCGAGTGTCCGAGTGCCTGGTGTGATGATGAACTGTTCACGCTCCACCTGGTCATTGGCCGGGGAGACCAAGCGGAACCGGTCATCACGATCATGTGCACCGACGAGGACTAAAATCTTTATCCCCATTAGTACTATTGGCCCCATTAGGGACACAGGGCGTGAAGAGTGAGCTACATTAGTCGAGTAGGAAACCGGGCTGGCAGCCCAAAGCGCCGAGAGAACGACACCTGAACCTAATGCTCGCAAGTGTCATTGTGAACGACCGTGAGCTGGGAGTCGCGCATTCAGCGCGAGGTGCGGGCAGGGGAAATTGCGGTGAGACTGCGGGGCCAGCGTGCCACCGAGAGCAAGACCGGCTGTGGTGTTGCGGAAGCAGAGTGACTGACATTGAGGGTGCGGGAAGATCCTGCCCCATCAATACCCAATAGTTCCATTGGGGATAATAGAAGTATTATAGAATTGGCATAACAGACGGAGGCCATCGTGACCGCAACAATTTTTGCCCTATGCAACCAGAAGGGCGGCGTCGGCAAGACGACGACCACCTTTCACTTGGCGCGCGCTGCGGTGCTCGCCGGGATGAGAGTGCTTGTCGTTGACGCCGACCCCCAGGGCAACGTCACTACGGTTCTGGGCGGGGGAGTCGATGAGGATCAGGCGGGACTCGCGGACGCACTGAGCGACCGCTCAACCGCGACCCTCGAAGAGGTGAGCGTGAACGGGATCTGGGATGGCCTGAACGTTGTCCCGACCACGGGGGAAACCCTCGGAGTGGTCCGTGATGAACTCGTTTTAGCGGGAGCAGGACGCGAATCTCGGCTAAAGAACGCGCTCGAGGCCGTGCGCGAGGATTACGACCTGATTCTGATCGATTGTGCACCCTCGCTCGACCAGCTGACGATCAACAGCCTGACGGCCGCTGACAGCGTAGTGATCATCACGCATTCGAAGCTTTTCAGTGCCAACGGAATCAGCAAGCTACTCTCCACCATTGACCTGGTACGCGCCCACTACAACGCCGGCTTGAAGATCGCCGGATTCATGGTCAACCAGCACGAGGCCCGTACTCTCGGCGGCGCCCACTGGGCCGGACAAATCGGGGAAGCAGCCGAGGCACGCGGTGTTCCGGTGCTTGAACCCCCAGTACCCAAGCGAGCACCCATCAGTGACTCTATGGAGGCAGCCCTGGGACTCGATGAATGGGGAGGCGACGCCGATGACCTCGCCGCAATCTACGCGGGATATATTCGCACCCTCCCGAAAGGAAACTAGCAATGGTCAAGCGCCCCGCGCCCCTGAAATCTTCCCTCGCAGGAAGCTCTCCAGTGACAGCTGCGCCAGCGAAGCCGGCCGAAACACCTGCAGAGGCCACGGCTCCCGCGCGAACCACGGCCAGCAAGCCAGCTTCGGTGCCTGTGTTCAAGAAGAAGGCCGCCAAAACGAAGGTCGCGTATTACCAGGACGCGGAAGACGCAGAGCGTGTTCGCGGCGGCTTCCAGCAGGTAGGACATCTGGAGGGGTACCAGACGTTCAGCGACTTCCACGCAGCTGTGGTCATGCGTGAGATTGAGCGGTTGGAAGCCAAATACAATGACGGCAAGCCGTTCCAGGGCGCAGCACCACGAACCGGCCGGCTCGGCCGCCCGTTGGAGTAAGCGTGGCCATACGGCGGAAATCGAGGGCAACGCTGACAGCACTCGTTGCTATCGGCTTGCTGACTTCGTGCGCTCCGGCGCGAACGGACGTGAGCATTGACGGGATCACAGTTTCCGCCGAGCTGGCCAATACCCCTGAGCGACAGCAAAAAGGTCTAAGCGGCCGTGTGGACCTCCTGGCGGACCAAGGCATGCTCTTTGAGCTGGGGGAGCCGCAGAACACCGAAGTGTGGATGTTTGGTGTGCAGATCCCGCTCGATGTGGTCTGGATCCGGGACGGCAGAGTGCTGCGCGTTGACACACTCAATCCGTGCGTCTCCGATATTGAGTCGGAGTGCCAACGCACGCCCTCGCCCGGAGAAATAGACACCATCCTAGAAGCCGGAGCCGGGGTCTTTGCACACGTGCAACCCGGCACAAGAGTGGACCGATAGAACCTGAGAGGATCTTCACCCCTGGCTTGTGGGTGGCAAGAGGGGCACTCCCAGCGAGCAGGGTGGGGATAGCTTCCTGCAAGCCGGTAGGGGACATTGGGCAGGGAGCGACCAGCGAAACCGAGGCGATCGGCCTCGGCGGGCTTCTGCGCGCTCACGCAAGATAGGGGAACCCATGGCCGACACTGTTGGCTGCTCAACATGTGGAGCGCAGACACTGCAAAACGACAAGGGCAAGCACAGCCGATGGCACGAAAAGATTGACCGCGACATCGTAGAAGCGCGGCAAGCCGACGAGTATTAGCCTCACGCGTGCACGGCTAGTTATGAAAGTGAGAGGACGCCCCTGGTGGGCGTCCTCTCACGTATCTGGCCCGGTGTCACCTCATCGCACCCCATGCAGGCCCGCGCAATGATCGCTCATCGCGGAGCATCGATCATTCCCCTGGGTTGAACCCCACAGGAGTGGAAAGGATCAAACTGTGGGTGGCGGGCGTATCCTTGAGGTGAATATGTGTTCCATAAATTTAGGTCGTAAAGTGACTATTCAGTACATACGTTCTCTCGAAGTGGGCGGCACTTCGGTCCCGCTTCTGGTGGCCCAAACCGCGGTCGCGGCGGGGTATCCCTCGCCGGCACAGGACTACTTCGACGGCACGATCAACCTCAGTGAGCATTTGATCCACGACACCACGAGCACCTTCATCGTGCGGGTCTCGGGCTGTTCCATGGAGGGTGCCGGCATCTCGGACGGGGACGAGCTGATCGTCAACCGTGCCCGGAAGCCGGTGGACGGCTCGATCGTGGTGGCGGTCCTGGACGGGGAAATGACCGTCAAGCGACTGCGCCTGACCCCGCGGGGCGTGGTCCTGCAGGCGGAAAACCCTCAGTATCCGGATCTGGTGGTGGGGGAGCTGGCATCCCTCACCGTGTGGGGAGTTGCCGAAACATGTCTGCACCAGCTTCTGGCCTGAACCTTTGCCCTCCACGGGAACCCTCCCCGGAGGAGTACATCGCCCATGTGGATGTGAACAGCTTCTACGTCAGTTGCGAGCGGGCCTTTGACCCGAGGCTGATCGGCCGGCCGGTGATCGTCCTGTCCAACAACGACGGCTGCGCCGTCGCCCGGTCGGACGAAGCCAAGGCCCTGGGAATCGACATGGGCGCCCCCTGGTTCAAGCTCGCCCCCACCGCAGAACGGATGGGGCTGGTCGCCAAATCCAGCAACTACGAGCTCTACGGGGATCTCTCGGCCCGAACCATGCAACTGCTGGGCCGGCACTCGGCCTGGGTCGAGGTCTACAGCATCGACGAGGCATTCCTGGGCGTCCGCGGGACGCTGCCTGAACTCCAGGCCCTGGCCCGGCGCATGAAGCAGGACGTGATGGACCACCTCGGACTGCCGGTCTGCGTGGGGATCGCCAAGACAAAAACCCTGGCCAAGCTGGCCAACAAGGCCGCCAAGAAGAACCCCCACCTGGGCGGGGTCTGCGTATGGGAAGCCGTCACCGAGGAAGACCGCGAACAACTCCTGGGCCGGCTGCCCACGGTGGAAATCTGGGGCATCGGCCCCCGCCTGGCCAAGCGGCTGATGGGCCTGGGGATCCGGACCATGAAAGACCTGCGCGACGCCGACGCGGTGATGCTGCGCAACCGCTTCTCCATCGTCATGATGCGCACCGTCCTGGAGCTGCGCGGAACCCCCTGCATCCCCCTGGAGGAAGAATACGAAATCAAGGACCAGCTGATCTTCAGCCGCTCCTTCTCCACACCCATCACCGACGCCCACGGCATGGAGCAGGTCCTGGGGATCTACGCCCAACAGGCCTCCGCCCGCCTGCACAAGCACCAGCGGCAGGCCAAGGTGCTTTCTGCCTGGGCCATGACCAGTTACTACAACACCCAGGACAACCACCAGCCCGCCGTGACCGTCGCCCTTCCCGGGCCGACCGCGGACCCGCTGCTGCTGACCCGGGCTGCCAAGGCGCTGCTGCCCAAGATCCTGGACGGGGTGAAGTACGCCCGAGCCGGAATCGTGGTGACCGACGTCCGCCCGACCGGCGCCCAAGAGACCTTCGAACCATTCGTGAACCGGCACGAGGCCAGGGACATCGGTCCGCTGATCCAGAAGATCAAACAGCACCACGGAGTGAACGCTGTCGGGCTCGGCCTGGCGGGCATGAAGACCGGCCCCGAATGGACGATGCGCCGGGAAATGATGTCACCGCGCTACACCACCCACTGGGACGAGCTGCTGACCGTGTACGCCAGCTGAGCCCATCTCCGTTGAATCCTTGGTGCAGCACTGGGCTGTCATCTGCCCGCTGGTCGGGGCACCTAACCGTTTGTCGACGACAAGGAGGCCTTCCAGATTATCCTTCGTCTTATGTCTTTCGTCTTTTGTTCCGTTACGTCTTCCGTTTTCAAACGAAACGTTTTAGACTTGACCCATGAGCGAAAACCCTGCCACCGTCGAAAAACGCACCTGCCGGTTCCCGGGCTGCCAACGCCCGCCGGAGGCACCGGAAGCCAGCACCGGCCGGCCACCGGAATACTGCGACGACCCCACCCACAACCGCGCCTCCGCCTGGAGGGCCCGCCAGCAGGTCAATGATGCGGCCACCCGGGCGGCCGAGGCGCGGCCGGTCGACTCGGCCCGCCAGCGGGCCAGCGAGATCACCGGCCAGGTTAGCGGCATGATCGAGCACCTGGGACAGCAGCTCACCGTGCTGCTGGAGGAGCTGCGCACCGTGGGGGACCCCGAGGCGGCGGAGGCGCAGATCGAGTCGGTCTCCAGCGAGGCGGCCGAACAGGTCGCCGCCGCGAATGCGCGCGCCACCCGGGCGGAGCAGGCCCAGCGCCGGGCCGAGGCCCAAAAGGAGGAAGCCGACGCGGCGGCCGAGGAAGCCACCCGTGCCGGCGAGCAGACTGCACAGGAACTCTCCGGGGTCCGAGAGGAACTGGACGCCGGCCGGGCCAGGGCAGAACAGCTTGCCGCGGAACTGGCTGACACCCAGGTTGCTGCGGCCGCCGAGCGGGACCGGGCGCAGGCAGAGAACGCCGGGCTGCAGGCCGAGCTCGAATCCGTCCGGGTACAGCTCGAGCGGGCCGAGCAGGACCGGGATGAGGCACTGACCCGGGTCGAGTCCGAGGAAAACGCGCGGAACGAAGCCGACCAACGGGCCACGGGGGCGGCGCAGCGGGCGGAGCTGGAAGCAGTGCGTGCAGACCGGGAGGAAGCCGCGGCCGCCGAAGCCCGTACGCAGCTGGAAAGTCTCCGGGCTGAGTATGACGCTGCCCGCGAGGCTGCCGGAGAGATGCGCAGCCGCGTGGCGGCCCTGACTGCCGAGCGGGACGCCGCCAGGACCGATGTCGACCGGGAGCGTGAGCACGGGGAACAACGCGTCAAGGACCTGCGCGAGACCTTCGGCCGGCAGGTCGACCAGCTCCGCGAGGAACTGGCCCAGGCCCGGGAGGAACCGGCCCGGGAACGCCCCGGCGTCACGCCGCGAGAAGAAGGCAAGGCCTAGCCTGCGGGGCTGCCCCCGGCCGGGCAGCCCACGACCAGGGCCTGCGTGCCGTCGGCGGCGCCCGCTGGAGGGGAAGCAGGAGAGTGCTTCCGCGGAAACGTGCACCGTTGTGTCTTCGGGGTGGTGTGGGAGGTTTGCATGGTGATGTCAGATCACCTCGGGGTGGACACAGCGATCACCGGCTCATTGGAATGCCGCGGGGGAGGGACGCGCTGTCGGCAGGAGCACTTGCCGTTGTGGAAGGCGGCCTTGCCGTGGAGGATGGGCCCATGGGTATGGAAGAACTCTCGCGCGCCCGGGAGCAAGAGATCCACGGGCTGCGCCTTGAACTCAAACGGCAGATCGCCTCCACGCCTCCAGGTACACCCCGGCACCGCGCGCTGGTGCAGCAGCTCGAGGCCCTGGACCGGGACAGCGACGCCGCACAGATGCGCTGGTTCAGGGATCTCACCAGGGATTACCCGCTGCGGGAATCCTGAGGAATCCTGCACCAACCACCGTCAACAGTGCCAATCGATGCAACCTCGCCACTGGCAGGCCCACAGTCAACCAAACCTGTCGGCTACCACGTCATGGTGTGTCGAAGCGCGCGAACGTGGGTTTCACCGGCCACAAGGAATCGCAGTCTGCGGCGGGCAAGCTCCCCTCGATCTGCGGGTGCTGCGAATGCCAAACCGTCGGATTGACGCGCTACCCTGCCAAAAAGGGGGGATGAGCGTCATGCCGTTTGTCGCGATGCTAGGTGCCGAAAGAATCGTCTCGTTGGACCTCGACGAGATCCGGTGGGCAGCCTTGCGCGGGAAGGAACTGACCATGCCGGGCTGCGGCGTGCGCGCCATCGCCAAGAGCTCGTCGCTCGGGACCCGGTTCTTCGCCCACCACTCCACCTCCGGGTGCACGACCATCCACAAGCCGGAGTCGAGGCAGCACCGCGCCCTGAAGGCCGCCGTGTACTTCCTCGTGGGGGAAACCCCCGGGTGGCGGGCGGTCCTTGAACATCCCGGGCCGGACCGGAGGTGGGTCGCCGACGTCCTGGCGATCGGACCTGCCGGCCAGCGCATCGCCTTCGAGATCCAGCTCTCCACACAGTCGACGCAGGCATGGGAGGAACGCACGCAAGCGTATTTCGACGACGGAATCCTTCCGGTCTGGGTGACCCCGCATACCGATCGGTACGAGCGCATCAGGCTGCCCATGGTCCATACCGGCATCACCAAGGAGTCGGCCCTCCCCGCCGACCCGACAGACCTGCTTCGAGAAAGGGTGTGGCATCCGTTCGAGCGTCGGGAGCGGTCCCTCGGGTACCGTCTCCAGGATCTTCTCCTGGCCAGGCAGGTATGGACGGACGGCTCCCCTGCGGAGCAACGGGCGCGCCATGCTGCGGAAGATCGGGCCCGCGCCCAGCAGGAAGAAGCAGTACGCCGGGAGCACGAGCGTCAACGGGCCGCGCTCGAAGCACAGAAAGTCGCCGCGCGAGCCGCGCATGAGGCAAGGTTCCGCCGATTCGTCGATACGGTCGTCTCCATCGAGGCACCCCCGGTTCCCGCGGCCGGAAACATCTGGGGTGCCAGCGTCGCCTGTCCGAGGTGCAATGAACGATCCGTTGTATGGACGTGCGGGAAGGACGGGGCCTTCCACGTGTCCGAGGAGCTCACCATGTACCGGGCGGAGCGGACCCCGTGGGCGAAAGACGCCATCGGGCGGTGGCTGACGGGAACCGCGCACACCGAAGCCCGTCTGGTGCACAGCGCTCGGCACCGGCAGCTACGCTTTCTCTGCCCGGAATGCCACCACCGGATCCCGCAGGATCTCATTGCAAGCATCCCCGAACCCCGATGGTCCCGCGCAAGCGTCCTGGGCGTTGTGCCTCCACGGCAGGGGACACCCGCCGACCTGCCCGACCGTCCACGCGCTCCAAGAACTGCCGTCCAGCCGGCCGCGGCGAAACGCCCGGCCCCGCCTCGGCCGCCGGCCACCCCAGCAACATCCGTGCTGCCTTTATAGGACGAGACGACACCCCCGAAGGAGATCCTCCAGCGTCGGGCCGCCCAGGCAACACGGGAAGCCGAGAAAGAAGCCATCCGCACCAACCCCCAATACACGCTGGTGTCCGGGGAATGGCGGTACCGGTGCACCCTCTGCGGGGCAGAATTCGAAGACCAGCGCGAAGGTCGTCACCGCGGCGGTGGCTGCGTGTAGAACGGTTTCCGCGCGGTCCAAAGGGACCCACCGAGTCTAGATAGATGAGTTCTCTAGTTTTGTTTGGGACCAAGGAATTTGGGGTGAATCCATACTCTCGCCTGAACCCAAACGCACGGTTGCGTAAATAGCGGAAATGGTGATGTTTACGGTACTTTTCGCCATGTCCTCACCAACTTCTTGTAGTGATTCATATTTCATTAGCCACTGCACGGATGCTCCATCCAGTAAACGGTGTGGAAGTTTGGGGTTGATCTGGTAAAAGTCGTTCCTACCCATGTATGTGAATTTTGCCGGGGATCCTTGTGCATCCAATGGGCCAATCGCATAGTGGATAGTGACCCCAGCAAGTGACACCGCTGCAGTGCCGGTGTTCCGAATGTCCACGCAAACGACCAGAGGATACTGCCTGAAATGAGGGTTATGAGCAAGAAAAGTTGATAGGGACTCGAATGGGATGGTGAGTAGTTCATTACCTGCGAGCAGGACGCCTGCGGTAACGTTCAAATTGACCTCACGATAAGGACCGGCGTCCTTCATTACCTTCGCTAGCGATTCTTCCAGGTTTGACTCTGTGAGAGCTCTTAAAATCTCGATTCCTTCATCCGGCTCATTGGCCCGCTTCCAGTTCATTAGAGTCTCGATGGGGTAGTCATTCGGTCGTAAACGATCAACAATCTTGTGATGCGGAACGCAGAGCAAAATGAGGTTGTCGAATGCGGCCCGCTGCTTATCTGTCATTGACTCTACATATCGCGCAGATCCTGGTTTGGCTCCACTGACATGAGCGGTTTCCACAGCTACTACAGGTTCACCATCAACCGTTTCTATGATCGGCTTTAGACAGTCTGGAAAGTAGCAAGTCCCTTTGGCAAGGCGGAAAAGAGCTTTTTCTGTGCCTACCGTGTAGTTCTTTGGTCCGCTTGCCATAACAAGCTGCTCCTAATGTTGTTATTGGGGTCGGTGGTTAGCTGTTAGGCGGTTTGGCCGCGAGCAGGGCGGGTACCGAAGAATTCGTACCTATCCAAGAGGCCAGGTCGCGATCTAAAAGTCCCGCCAGCTTCTGCGAAGCCTCATGGGCCTGCTGAGCGGTCAGCCGGGTGCGTTGCCCCGGCAGTGGGAAACCAGAGATGAATGGTTCATGGTGGGCGGCGCGGTTGCGTACCGCGTGGACAATCGTCACGGTCTCCAGGGTCCACGTCCTGGTGAATTGGGCGCCCTGGGTCGCGGCCAGTGCCTTGCCTCCTGGAAATGCCTTGTGCAGCACCGTGCGCCACAGGGTCTCGTAGTTGGTGGGGAAACGCTGGGGTTCGCGTCCCACGTATCCGCCGGCGCTGAGCAGGTCGCGCCAGAATCCGAACATGAGCCGCGAGACCAGATGCCCGGGCGTCTTTTTGCCTTGGGGCAGGTCCTTCCAGGCTCGGGCCAGGTCATCGCGCGACCGTCCGTCCAACCCGATGTCCAGGTGGAACCATTGCGGGCCATAGGCGGTGGTGAGCTGGTCGTTCAGCGCATTGCGCAGTGCCACTTCCAGGATCGCGATATCGGCAAGCAGCGCCGATGAGACATCGCGGTCCCAAACATAGAGGCTACGGGCATAGACCGGGTCATGGCTGGCGTTGACCAGATACGTCGACATCCGCATCGGGGTAATCGCCTTGTCTAGTGCGCGGCTATGAGCCCCGTTTGACCACACGTGGGAGACAGCGCTCATCGTGGCTTTTCCTGCTTTCTCGGATATACTGGTGAGGAAGTCCCCGGATTCGCCTCTCTGGCCTAGAGCCATGAAGCGACCGGGGTTATTTCTTTAACCCGCGACTCGATCCTTCGGACGGAATCGACTCTTGCTTCACCAATCTGGGTGATTTGGCCGCGTGGCTGGGAAGAAAGGCAATTCCCTCAGCTCAAATAGCCCATCATGCTAGTGAAAAGAGACGATGGGCCTTGCTTCGCGGTGCGCATGATTGGCCTGTGCTCCGGGAGCCTATCGGTAATTTACCGATATCCACTGGATGACAGAGGTCGGCCCCTTTGAAGTCCATGGTCCCCTCTCTGCAAGGCGTGGAGAAGTTCACTGTTCGCTCCGCTGTTCTTATCTTCAAGAATTCTAGCATCTTGTGTTTGAAAGCGACACCCATTGATATACTGTGTCTTCATGACACAAAATACTCTGGGACTCGGCAGAAGAATCGCAGATTTTCGGAAGCGGGAAGGCCTATCGGCACAGGAGCTGGCTCTTGATGCGGGCATGTCACGATCCGTGATCGCAAACATAGAAAATGGGCGTCGGGATGACATTACCGTTTCCGAGTTACTCTCCATTTCCAGGGTGTTGCGAGTACCGCCCGTGGCCATATTATTCGACGTGACCAGGCCAATGGCGCCAACATCTTCACCCAACGAAAACGTGGACGATGAAATCCTGCGCCCGCGGACTATCGACATTGTCGATTGGGTGGCTGGCCTTGACGGCCCCGCCCAGTGGAGTGAGAGCAGAGGCTTGATGGAGGAAGACCTTGCCAAAAATGGTCCGGCCGTTATGCCACCCATGGGGCTGGTTGTTGAGGCCACCTATGGTGAAAGCGGATGGGATGCAATCAGGCTATTGACTGTTGGGCGCCAGCTCAGGAGCGCGACGGAGCATCACGCGGAATTGACGAGTGAGTTTGCCCTAGATGTTCGTTTCGGAACCTTTGGGTGGGAACCAGGGCTTGATGAGCACCTGGGCATCATGGAGGCAGTACGTACTATTCCCGAGTCAGCTGCACTACGGCAAATGGATGCATTCTTGGAAAAAGTCAAAACCGCGGATCCCGCGAAGCATAAGGACGCTGAGCGGGCCGTACGACGACTCAAACAGGCCGAGCATGAAGTCCGCAACTTGACCGGCTTACTTAAAACGCTGGGTGGTACTGCTAGTCCACTTGCTGACACCGACGAAGAATTTTCGTTACCTTCATTCGGCTATGAGAAGGTAGTCACGCTCTGGGAGAGGACCAAATTCAATTACATGCGTGATCTCGTAGAGGGTGATTTTGTGGCTTCCAAGTATCGCACCGCCGACCAAATCTATAGGGGACTCAAGTCCGGGAAGCTAACGAAGAAGTCTGAGAAGGAATGAATATGGAGGGAGTGCCCTTTATATGAGATCCAGACTCAATGCGGGCCAAGGGATATTTCTTGCGCAAACGACGGCTGGACAGCAGGGACAACCATCCCATCAAGATGTCTGTATGGGTATCGCATGAGGATGATTACTCCTGGAGTAAAGCTCAGGACTTATGCTCGCACGGCCAGCTACCCGAGCGCTTTGTTCGCGTCCAGCAATATCGTATCGGTACGTTTTTCCCAGAATTTCTTCAGGCGATCCGCCTCTGTGGCGGTGTTCCACTCGCCGGCACATTCCCATCCCTTGCCCCTCCAGTAGTTGTAGTGGACGTGGAATCGTTTTTCGTTCTTGCACTCAGCGCTCCAGTGCTGGGCGACAGTCCTTGCCAGGCGGATCAGTTGATGTTTCATATGAGCACTTTGTCAGATGGATTCCATAGGCGCCAAAACCTGCTTGAACCAGGCTGACCGGAACCCGTATGCCGGTCGGCTTACGCACAGGCCTGGTGGCTCTGCGTCGGTGATCCGGTGCATCGTACTTGGCTGACACAATGGACTAGTGAACCCCCTGTGACCTGAGGAGAAACATGCAGATTAAGACGCGCCAGCGGGTGCGTGACCTCGCTGAGGTCTACACTCACACCCGCGAGGTGACGGCCATGCTTGATTTGGTTCCCGACATGTTTCCCACCGTGGAGGACCCCAGCAACACCGACCGCAAGTTCTTCGAGCCGGCAGCAGGCTCGGGCAACTTCCTCGAGGAGATCCTCCGCCGGAAGCTCGCCTTCGTGACTGCTGACCATTACCGCTCCACCGTTTTGTACGAGCACAGGCTGCTGCGTGGGCTTGCCTCGATCTATGCCGTAGACATCGACTCCGAGAACGTCGACGAGTCAAAGGAGCGGATGAAACACGTGATGCAGTCCCACCTGGACAACGACCTCAACACCAAGGTGCCGACCCCCGGCTTCGCCAGCGCAGTCGAAGCTATCTTGGAAACAAATATTGTCCTAGCCAACACGCTGACCGACCTGCACTCCATTGAGTGGGTCGACTACCGCGCCAGCCGTAACGGAACCTTCCAGCGTGAGTGGTCGATGGCAGGCGAGGCCGATCAGCTTGACCTGTTCTCGGTGCCGAAGGCCGACGACGTGCCGATCCACTATTCCCTGCTGGCCGACAACCCCGAGCCCGTGATGGCCACCAAGAAGGCCCGATCATGACCACGACGCGTTTTGGGCAGCATGTTCCCGATATTCTCGACTGCCTTGCACAGCTCTCCAACGACGAGGTGCCCACCCCGCCCAAGCTCGCTCGAGCGATGCTTGACCTGCTCCCCGACGATGTGTGGCGTAGGCCCGACTTCGTGTGGCTCGATCCGTTCAGCAAGTCCGGTGTATTTCTCCGCGAGATCGCCACCAGGTTGTTCGAAGGCCTGGCCGACTGGGAGCCAGACTTCGCTGTACGTCGCGAGCATATCCTGCGCAGCATGCTCCACGGTGCCTCGATTACCGAGATGACAGGGATCATCTCGCGTCGCAGCCTCTATTGCTCCGCGAACGCCTCCGGGCCGCACAGCATCGTCCGGTTCGCCGAGCCGCAGGGCAATCTCCCGTTCATCCCCGCAGCGCACGACTTCCAGGCCAACGGCCGTTGCAGTCTGTGCAACGCTCCCGAGGAACTCGAACGCGGCGAGGGTCGCGAAAACTACGCCTATTCGTTTATCCACGGCACCTACCCCACGCAGGAGATGGCCAACATGAAGTTCGACGTCATTGTCGGTAACCCGCCCTACCAGATTGACTCTGACGGCAACACCCGAACCATGCCGATCTACCAGAAGTTCGTGGACCAGGCCATCGCCCTCGACCCCCGTTACGTCCTGATGATCACACCGTCGCGCTGGTTCGCTGGCGGTCTAGGCCTAGACGACTTCCGCACGCGGATGATCGCAGACCGCCGCCTGGCCAAGCTTGTCGACAACCCCAAGATCTTTGACTGTTTTCCCGGAGTGAAGATCCGCGGGGGTGTGAGCTATTTCCTCTGGGACCGGGAGCACCATGACGATACCGAGTTCTCCACGAGGATCGACGGAACTATCCGATCAACCGTGCGAAGGGACTTGCGCAAGGGTGAAGGCGTCCTTGTCCGTGATAACCGCGCCGCAGTGATCATCGAGCGGGTCGCACAGCTCGGCTACCCATCGGTCGAAGAAACCTTCGGCCCCCAGGTCCCATTCGGGTTGAGGACCAACTTCGCCGGATCCTTGGAATCACCCTTCCCCAACTCCATCCCCCTCATCTACGGGACGCGCGTCGGTTACGTCCGGGACGACCAGCTTGAACGAAACCATGCCTGGGTAGACCGGTGGAAAGTATTGCTCCCGAAGGCAAGCAGCGGTGACACCCCGCTCGACGGCGAGGGCAATATCATTGACGTGGTCACCGGTGCGCCGATCGCACTCGCCCCCGGTTCTGCGTGTACCCAGACATACTTCGTCGCAGGCGTCTTCCACTCCGCCGCCGAGACGGAGAACTACGCCAACTACCTCGCCACCAAGTTCGTCCGCTTCCTAGTGCTGCAACGAAAGGTCACGCAGGACATCACGCCGGATCGGTTCCGGTTTGCTCCCATGCTCGATATGACTCGTAGCTGGACAGACGAGGAGCTGTATGACCACTTCCAGCTCACCCCGGAAGAGCGCGACTACATCAACTTGACCATCAAGCCGCGTTCGGTGAACCTCTCTCTCGACTCGCCCATCCCGGCCAGTCACCTGTCCGGCGGTTCGAAGTACCGACCTGGTGCAGGAGCCGAAGCCCCGGAGACCGACAAGTGACCAAGCGTATTTACGTCTACACCGTCGTCGGCAAGGATACCGAGCCCTGGGAACGCACCGAAGGCTCCAGACTGGTAATCGGCGCCGGTCTGCTGAAGGTAGGGCAGACAACCAAAGCCACGGCCCGGGCTCGCATCAAGCAGCAGCTCAACACCGCCTACCCCGGCCTCAAAGGCGTGACCATCCTCCTGGACGAACCCGCGACCAATGTCAACGGCGAGGCCTTCTCTGACCACGACGTGCACGCCGCCCTGGTCGCGGCCGGTATCAACCGCACCGGCGGTGAGTGGTTCGAGGCGACCCTTGACGAGGTCAAGGCCGCAATCCAGACAGTGCGCTCCGGCATCGCCTACCAGCCCAAGCGGACCCAGTCCTTCGATATGCGCCCTGAGCAACGCGCCGCCGTCGAGACCACTGCGGCCTACTTCCGCAGTCACGCAGGCAACAAGGCGCCGAAATTCCTGTGGAACGCAAAGATGCGTTTCGGCAAGACCTTCTCCACCTACCAGCTCGCCAAGGAGATGGACTGGCAGCGAATACTCGTGCTGACTTTCAAGCCCGCGGTGGCCACCGCCTGGCACGACGACCTGGTCTCCCACGTCGACTTCGACGGCTGGCGCTACATCGACAAGGAGGCCAGCGAAGTAGAACGCGACGACGCAGCCGACTACAACGGCCCGGTGGTTTGGTTTGCTTCCTTGCAGGACCTCGGGGGCCGCGATGCCGACGGCAACATCAAGGCCAAGAACGAGTCCATCCACCTGATCGACTGGGACGCCATCGTCCTTGACGAGTACCACTTCGGAGCCTGGCGTGACTCAGCACGGGCCCTCTACGACCCCGCTGACAAGACCGAGGCCGAACTGGAGGAGCCCGACGAGCAGGTGACAGTCGAGGGACTTGCCGAGGAACTGGCGGTCAAGGCTAGCCACTACCTGTACTTGTCGGGCACCCCGTTCCGCGCGATCACCGACGGCGAGTTCACCGAGGACGCGATCTTCAACTGGACCTACGTCGACGAGCAGCGCGAGAAGTTCGAATGGGACAACGCCAAGGGTCCCAACCCATACATCGCGCTGCCCCAGATGCAGATGTACTCCTACGACATGGGCAAGAACGCCGAGAGCTACGCCGAGGACGGTGAGTTCAACGGCTTCAGCCTCAACGAGTTCTTCAAGGCCACCAAGACCAACGACGGCTTCGAGTTCGAGCGCCCCGACGAGGTGGCCGAGTTCCTGGAGATGTTCCGCGGCAAGCTCTCGGACCAGATGAAGCTCCAGGTGCTCACCCAGGACAAGCCGCCGTTCCCCTACGAGGCCGTCCGGTTCAAATCTGCCGTCAAGCACTCGGTTTGGTACATGAACAACGTCGCCGCCTGCTTCGCGATGGCCGAGATGCTGGAGCAGCACCCGTTCTTCTCCCAGTTCGAGATTGTGGTCGCCGCCGGCAACAAGGCCGGCCAAGGCATAGCCGCCCTGCCGCCCGTCGAGCGCGCCATCGAGGACGTCAAGAAGGGCGACGCGGTCGGCTCGATTACCTTGTCGGTCGGCAAGCTGATGACCGGCGTCACCGTCCGCGAATGGGGTGCGATCTTCATGCTCCGGTCGCTGAAGAGCCCTGAGTCTTACTTCCAGGCCGCGTTCCGCGTCCAGTCCCCGTGGGCCTACCGCGACGCCGAGGGCAACTTCGACTTGCGTAAGCCGGTCTGCTTCGTCTTCGAGTTCGACCCCAACCGCGCCCTGTCGTTGGTCGCCGAGTACGGCTCCAAGCTCGCCACCACCGGCGACACCACCCCGTCGCAGGCTATCGGCGAGCTGATCAATTACCTCCCGATATTCGGTTTCACTGGGGGAGCGATGACCCAGCTCGACGTTACCGCGGTGCTGGACTGGGCCAGCGCTGGAGTCGGGGCTGCTGCGCTGGCTCGTCGCTGGAACTCCCCTTTGCTCGTCGATGTCAACGAGCACACCCTCTCCGCAGTCCTGGCCCAGCCGGCCCTGATGGAGGCTCTGGAGAACGTCGAGGACTTCCGCGCGCTGGTCGACAACGCCCAGCAGGTCATCACCAACACCAAGGACCTCAAGAAAGCCAAACGCGACCAGGGCGGCAAACTTACCCCCGACCAGAAGAACCAGCAGTCCGAGACCGCCAAGAGACGAGCCGAGATCCGCGAGAAGCTCCAGAAGTTCCTGGCCAAGATCCCAGTGTTTATGTACACCACCGACTACCGCGAGGAATCCCTTAAACACGTTATCGAGTCGCTCGACTCGGAGCTGTTCGAACGCGTCACCGGCCTGTCAGTGTCCGATTTCAAGACGCTCAACAACCTCGGCCTGTTCAATGCCCAGCACATGAACCACGCCATCTACCAGTTCAAGCGCTTCGAGTCCTCCAGTCTCGACTACGCCCTCACCGACGAGGAGCGCGAACGCCGTCACCAGCACGAGCAGATCGGCCTGTGGGACACCGTGACTGTCGAGCAAAGCCATGCCTGAGAAGAGGCATCGTCCGATCTATCTCCCCGACCTCATTGAGGCCGCTCGGACCGCCCGAGACAGTTCTGCAGGTCTAGCCACCTTCCTCGGCTACAGGGACACCGTAGGTTTGCACCACTGGCCCGATGACGTCGCTGGGCAGTGGCTCTATGACCATGCTGATCACCACGCGTTCCTCGACGACTACGGACATATTGACCTGACGACCATTGCCTGGCGCGTCGAGATCGTCCCCTTGGAAGCGCTAATCACGATGCCCACGGGTGCCTCGGAGAGCGACCTCATCGACTACTACGCCAAGGAACCCGAGCATTGGGTCAACATCCGCAGTCAGGGTTGCCACGTTGGTGTCCGTGAGATGTGGGACTTGCACGGGACCTGGAAGAGTTGGCCGATCCTCATCGACCAAGCCCTGGTCAACCCCCAGCTTGAAGGTCTGCAAGTGGTGGAGGGGCGAACTCGCGTCGGGGTCCTGCGGGGGCGAACCCGACTCGGCCTCCACGTCGCCCCAAAGCACCGGGCCTGGGTCGGGCGCGTTCGTTCCTAGCCGGGGTGGCTTGTGAAAAAGCAAGGTGGGGTTTCCTCTTTGGTGCCATTAGGTGGCTTGGTCTTCTTCGTGCTGCCGCCATGGACGCCCGGGATGCCCGACATCGAGGCTGTGCGGTGAGGCATGTCGGGCGCGAGTTGGCGTCGGAAGGGTCCGTGTCTCCCGGTCAATCTCATCGATCTTCCATACATGCTGGTATGGGTTGTGTGGACCATTTCACGTAGCTCCACCACTCAAGCTCATTACCAACCTCATCTTCCCGCTCGGCACGCCAGCTACGTTCATATATTGACGTGATCCTTCTCTGATGGGAGACACTTGCGGTACCAGTGTAGGAAGCGTGCTACCGGCATCATGAGGAGGAAACATGGCGTTCATTCGCACGAAGTCAGATGGGGCGAGTTACATATCTCCTGGCGAACTGTACAGGGACTTGCCGCGGCGTCCAGGTGCAGTTCCCGGCCTGTGGGCCCACCAGTCGGAGATGCTTAAGACCTTCACCTCTCATTCGAACAAGGCTGATGTTGCTCTAGAGCTACCGACGGGGACCGGCAAGACCCTGACTGGTCTACTCATTGCGGAGTGGACACGACGTAGTCGTCGCTCGCGTGTGATCTATGCGTGCCCCACACAACAGCTGGCACGTCAGGTCGCCGCTGCTGCCTTCCGCGAGGGTATCGAGGTGGCTGTTTTGATTGGCCGGCACACTGACTGGCCGGCTTCCGCGCATGCAGCGTATGAAGCCGCCGATGCGATTGCTGTCACAACCTACAGCAGCATTTTCAATAGCAATCCTCACCTAGCCGAAGCCGATTTGATACTGTTCGATGACGCACATGCAGGAGAGCAATACGTCGGCGAGGCATACAGTGTGGATCTGGGCCGTTGGAAGTCTCCCACTGAGTACATCACCGCCCTTGACGCTATCGCTCCGGCACTCGACGGCGTCTTTCTTGACCGTCTCCGAAGTGACCAACCGGATCCCGGGATCGGCGCCGATGTACGGATGGTTGTACCCCTTCGGCAACCAGGGATGGTCAGCGAACTCGATACCAAACTGAGCTCCTTCTCGTCCCCTCATAGCTACAGATACTCGATGATTCGGACTGGCCTGGCATCGTGCTTGGTGTATGTCGCATACTCGGGGATTTTGGTTCGCCCCTATCTTCCTCCGACCCATCAGAACCGCCTCTTCACGGGGGCCCGACAACGGGTCTACCTGTCGGCCACATTGGGAGAGGGAGGGGAACTCGAACGGGCCTTCGGTCGTGCAGGGATTCTCCGTCTAGAGCAGCCTGACGAGAGCACAGCACCGCGTTACGGCCGACGGTTCTTCGTCTTCCCGGAGTTCGTAGAGGGAGGGGACGCGGCTGAGCTGAGCCGTTCGATCGTTGCCGAGGCAGGAAAAGCGCTCGTTCTGTCACCCCGCACGGAGACCGCGATGGCCGGTGCCACCGCCCTGGCTCAACCGGGGTGGCCGGTTTGGGGCGTCGATCAGGTTGCCTCCGGCATTGACGCTTTCGCAATGCTTGAGCACGGAGTGTGTGGCTTAGCTGCACGATATGATGGGCTCGACCTTCCGGGAGATGCGTGCCGTCTTGTCGCGCTGGATGGAGTCCCAGATCAAGACAACCTTCAAGAACGGTTCCTGCAGTCACGCGCACGAGCCGGCGCCGCTTTGGCGGCGCGCGTACGAACCCGGGTCATCCAGGGGGCAGGACGGTGCACGCGAGGCCCGGGAGATACGGCAGTCGTGCTTGTTCTCAGCTCAGACCTTTCCAGGTACCTCACCCGTCCCGAGGTAGTAGCTGCTCTCGATTCAGAGCTACAAGCAGAAATCCGATTCGGACGGGAGAACTCCCAGAGCACCTCGGACATCAACGTACTCGGCAACGTTCGGGCCTTCCTCCACCAGCACACAGACGAGAGCTGGCGCACTCAAGCAGAACCAGCTCTCACCGATTATCGCCGAGAGATGCCGCAGCGAATGCCGGAGGGCACAACCGCTTTGTCTTCATGCGTCGATGAAGAGATTCAGGCATGGGCTGCGGCCACTATCGGAAACTGGGCTGACGCGTCGCGACATGCTCATGAGGTTGCACGCCTCGCGGGCACGGGAGGCGCAGACACCGCCGGTTACCGCGCATTCTGGATCTATCTCGAAGCGGCATGGGCAGACATAGCCGCAGAGCAAGCGGGTGATGATGCTGGTCGCGCCGCGGCGCAGCGGCTGATCCGACTTGCAGAGCAGGTCATGGGTCTCGGATCGTGGGTTCGACAGATGGCGCCGTTCCCCGCAATGCAGCGTTCCGCCCTATGTGCCGTAGATGCACACGCCGTCAGCACGGTAGCCACCATGTTGGACGCTGGAGTCAATCAAGGAACAATCCACCGGCGTATTGCTGAGATGCGCTCCGGGCTCGACCAACGAGATCCCGCCAAATACGAGCCGGCGTTGACAGAACTTGGGAAACTTGTCGGTGCGACAGCATCTAAGCCGCCGGGCACGGGGCGATGCGATTCGACTTGGTGCTGGGGGAACGAACTTTGGCTTGCTCTGGAAGCGAAGAGCGACCACGAGCCGACAGGAGTCGTCCCGCATAAGGATATCCGACAAGCCAACGATCAGCTGAGACTGCTTGCGGCCGACAGAGGTGTGGATGCCGCACCTGCCGACAGCGCAACGATTGTCATCTCCCCCAAGCCGAGCATTCACGATGACGGAATCAAAGGCGCGGAGTCTCATGTCCACCTGATCACGCCATCGACCATGGTCGAGGTCGCGTCCGATGTCAGCTCGGCATGGGAGGAACTGCTCGCCAGGAGTACGAATCGAACCTTGCAGGAACTACGCCAGCACGTTGCCGAAACATTCAACGCTCGGGGTGTCCTCCCCTCGCAAATTCATGAGCGAGTCACGCATGACCCAGTTGCCGCGAATGGCTAGGCCGTGTCAGTAGTAAAACACCCACCCTTCCCGGCTGCAACACTCGAAAAGACGTGCAAACTTATCGGTGACCTCTCCGTTTCGAATTCCGGCCGCGCCGTCACCCCTAAACCAGGTCGTATTGGACGGGCGGTAGATCGGCCCAAAGTCCCAGAATTGTCTTCAATTTAGGATTGAGTTGCTCAGCTGGAATGCGCATTACTCGCATGAGCTTACGGATTATTGGTTCGAATTCTTGATCAACCTTAGAGGCCGATAGAGATAGCAGCCATCTGAGATCGGAGATCCTTCCGATCGAACGGTCTCCATCAAGCCCAAGTCCGATGCGCCCGGCGACGAACTTCAAGTGGCTCATCGTTAGCGCTGATTTGCCGTCGATTCTGATCTCGTTGAGGAAACGTAGGACATCTAGATATTTGTCTTCCGCCGAGCCCTGCCCATGTCTAGTAATTCTCTCGGTCGCTGCCAGTGCAGGGACAAGCACTTCTCTGGGTTGTGCATTCTGGAGATACCTCCTCACCAGTATGTTCTCAACACCGGGCAGAGCATTTAGGGCCACGGAACAAGCCAGAATAGTTAATGGCTGCGGTGTTGTTCCGACATCTAGGATCCATGTGTTTTCGGAGATCTCCGTATCAAGTATCTCTACACCAAGTGGGCTCAGCGCGACTTGGGCCAATTTTGTTGGATTAAGTCCCATGACGAATGCATCCTGCCTGTGGTCAGTTGCGCCGCTGAGTTCGAGTTGGTTGTCAAGGGCCCACATGACGGCCAACAGGCTTTCGATGAACGCAAAGAGAGTGTCTGCAAAGTCTGCTAATGGAAGGATGCCGTTCGCCGTCTTTAGGTTCCTAAATGCAATGCCTTCTTCTGTCAATATATAGCTGAGCCCGTGGCTTGCTGCCGTTCGCAGGTCCTTATTGACCCCGCTGAAGAGCTTTGACAACTCTTCGTGTTTGACGATCGAATCACCGAGTGTTGTTGCCCCTTTGAGGAGCAGGGAAGAATAGGCTGCTGTCTTTTGTCCTGACACCAACAGAAGCCAGGCAAAAATCGGAAGCCCTCCCTCTTCGTACAGCGTGTGATACAGCTTCATGAGCTGTCGGAGGGCCTGTTCATCGGTTAGTGGACGTCCGAGCACGGCCTCAAGATTTAGGTGGACATCTAGGATGTTCTCCTTAGCACGAGCCAGATCCGCTACCGCTTGACCGTTTGTCATCAGCAGAGAGAGACGGTGAGCGTTCTGGCCGAACAGTTGGGTCGTGCCCTTGATAGTTCGGCGGAAGTTCTCCGGATCAAGGTGGACGTCTGCTAGGACGGTGAGTGACAGGTATTGAATCCCCTGTCCGGGGGCGATATGTGCTTTTGTCACCTGGCTTGCTGCGAGAGCACCGATCTCGTCGAGCTCGACGAGTCCTTTTGAGGGATATCGGAGTTGGAGCGCCGCAAGCAGATTATCGAAGCCGTTCTCCCAGTTGTCGCCTCGCTCGAGTAGCTCTGCTGCCTGTTGATACAAGGTGGCTGTGCCCAGTTGCTCGGTTAGACGATCCAGCCGTTGTTGATTTGTTTTAAGCGTTTCCTGGATATGGGCGATGTCCGGGCTGGTCAGCGCTTCTAACGTTGAGTCTGATATCGCGTTTAGATCCGCAGCTATTTTTCTCCATAACCTTAGTTGAGAAACGTAGGGGCGCAGGGGGGACAGTTCGTTTAATTGCTTCTTGAGTGCTCGTAACCGGATTATCACTCGGGCTAGCTGATCGATCTCCTTTGTTTTCGGTCGGGGAACTATAACTTGTTGGATACTGTGATCCCATGATTCCAGTGCCTCACTGAGCTGGTTAAGAACCAACGCAGGGCCTTGCTGCAGGAGCTCAGAGTGCCTTAACAGCGTTGGTGCCGCCCCCTCAATGGATGCAACGGAGGCATCTATTTGGAGGCGAACCTGTCGCCGAGCGGCCAACGCTGGATTTACCTCATTCGGACGGGGTTTGGCGCCACAGTCTGCGCACGGTTGCGTCAGGACCCGCATAGTCCCGCATCTTGTGCATCTGATAAGAGAGAGCTGGATGCGATCAGTCTTCCGCGGCATTATTGTCGTTGCTTCCTATCCGAATGAATACATATTTATTGCAAGAGGTCCAAGGCTCGTATTGCGGCCGGGGCCTGATAATTGATTCTGTTCACCGAGTCGCGCGTGATGCTGAGAAGCCGGAAATTTCGGCGGTGATGTGACGCCGTCATTTTCCAACCATAGAGGTGAGGAACACTCCCAGGCTGCCTGCGCAAATTTGAGGTCGGGAGACTTAACCCGATTGCGACAGCAAACCGTGTTATTTTCTCTACGCTCCAGTCTGCGACAAAAACTAAACGCGAATTATCGATTACCCTCGAAGTTCCTGCAAGGTTTAGACTTCCGCGTCGATCATAGAGGTAGCACTTTACAAAGTGCGATTAACAATTCGGTACACCGTGCTGCGGGCGACCCCGAAGAGTTCGGCGATTTCGGCGCTGGTGTGCTTGCCGCCGTGGTGGAGGGCCACGAGGTGTTTTTCCTGGGCGGGGGAGAGCTTGGGTTGCTTGCCGCGGAGCCGGCCCTTGGCTTTGGCGATCTGCATGCCTTCGCGGGTGCGGGCGCGGATGAGGTCGGACTCGAACTCCGCCACCATGGCCAGTACGTTGAACAGCAGCCGGCCGACCGGGTCGGTGGGGTCGTGAACGTTGCCGCCGAGGCTCAGCTTGATGTTGCGCTTGGTGAGGTCCTCGACGATGTCGCGGGCGTCGGGCAGGGAGCGGGCGAGACGGTCGAGCTTGGTGACCACCAGGGTGTCCCCGGCCCGGCAGGCGGCCAGAGCCTGGTTCAGTCCGGGGCGTTCGCGGTTCCGGCCGGTGAGCCCGTGGTCGACGTAGACCAAATCCTCGGGCACGCCGAGGGATTTCAATCCTGCCTGCTGGGAGGCGAGGTCTTGTTGGTTGGTGGAGACGCGGGCGTACCCGACCAGATGCGGCGACATGCCTCAAGTGTAGCGTTTAGGTTACCTTCACCGGGCATTAATGCGGGCTGGGTATACGCGAATATGACTTCCTTGAATTTTCAACGTATTTAACTGTCAAATTTTTGGACATCGGGTGTCGCGGTGGGGGATCGGCTTATGCGATGAGTTTCCGGGTGTGCCGCATGTGCGAGCATGACTTTCGAACAACTTCGAGATGCAGAGACGCCCAGGGAACAGTCGGAGTTGAAGCCACGCAGATCTCCGGGAACGATGGCCGAAGGCCTGTTCTGTGCTCACGTCGGACTAGAAATCATTCATTTAGAGGCTTTCCAGCGTCGTGATCACTTCGACGGCCCGCGTGAGGGTGTCCCGGATTGGTGAACGCTGTTCCAGGAGGCCCATCAGCTTCTTCAATTGTTCGGGACTGCTGTCCGGGGCGTCGAGCTTGACCTGAGCCCGAATTGTTCGTGCGCCCGCGGGTGTTGTGGTTTCTATGCCAAGGAAGGCTCGGAGATCGAAGTCGATTTCGATGTCCATGGCCATGGCCCGGAGATTGATACCTAATGCGGTGGCGCTGGCGGCCAGAGTAACGGCGTAACACCCAGCGAGTGCCTGAGCGATGTATTCGCCCGGTGACACCGCGCTGTCTGTGCCCAACAATGCTGTCGGTTCGTCGCTGGACATTGAGAACCGACCGGTTCGTGACTCGTCAAGTGTGTCTCCTTGGCGCAGGGGACCGGTGCTTGATTGGAGGCGGAATCCCCCTGTCCATTCGCCGGATACGGAGAAAGTCACTTGGCCCAAACGAGGGTTGCTCCTGACGGCATCAATTGTTTGTTCGAGAGCGGTAGGGTCGATGTCATTAGTAATGGTCACTGGGTTCCTCGCATCTATATACAGCCGAATCGGGATTCACGTGAAGGACCCAAATCGGCAGTTGGGTGGGTAACACGTCCATGTTCATTTGCTGATGAGAAGACGCGTCGGTTCGAGTCGGTTTATCGCGTATAGGCCGTCTGATGGGTTGGCCTTGAATTACTACCAAGTCTGTTGGTTACGATCATGATTGTCTTTGGCGATCGTTCCCAATCTGAGGGAGCAAGGCTGTGAAATTCCACAATGCCCCCTTATTAGGTCCGAGCGGTGAGGTATGCCATACGATTAGTCGATGGAATACAGCCTTGTCGAATCCAGCATTTAAAAGAAAAGAAGGAATGGCTGTTGGAACCAAGCTATGGGGAGATACCCAAATGAACATGGTCTCCCGTCACCAACTTTTGGGGGCAATCGCCGATAATGTCACTGAGATATCGCGAGAGATCACTAAAACTACTGTCGGGACCATTCCTGCCTATGCAGGTTTTGAAGGCGAGCTGCAAGGGACGATATCAATTGTTATTGACACTTTCCTGCAGCATGCCCAAGGAACCCGCAAGGACCTGAATCCTGAGCTCATCGCTAATGCCCGGCGACGTGCACATCAAGGCTTTGACGGTGGAGCCATGACTCAATCATGGCGGGTGGTCAATCGCGGGATGTGGAACTGGTTGACGACGCAGTGCCCGGTGGACTTCGATGCGCGGGGCGATGGTCTCGTCTTGTGGAACGATTTCCTGGATCTTTCCGAACGCTATGTCGGTGCGGTTACGGATGCCTTCTTCGAAGCACAGAGCGAGCTGAAGGCCGGAGAACTTGTATCCCGGCGTTCCGCTATGGACGCACTTCTGGAGGGTCGTTCACCGGATCAAACTTCCAAAACGCTTCATGCGCTCGGTATCCGTTCGGACAGGATTTTTCTTGCTGCCTGCTCGTTTACCGGACAGAACCCGGCGAATCTGGCAGAATCACCGTTTGTCCTGGAGCCGGTCCTGCGCGACCTGCAGGCGCACCGCAGGCGGCTGCCTTGGACAGTCTTTCGAGGAATGCTGATTGTCTGTCTGCCGGATGACATGCACAGTCGCGAGAGCCTCAAACAGCTGCCGGACCGCCTTAGTCAAGCCATGAACGTTGGCATCAGCAGGCCATCGCCAGCAACCTTTAGTCTTGATACCCCCCTACGCCAGGCTACGCTGGCGCTCCTCGGAGCCGGGGGTGCTGAGCGGGTAGTGGATTTCGATTCATTGTCCCTAGTGCAGATTGCTGCACTGCAAGCGGATCTGCAGCCGGGCGACGTCCCACCGAAGATTGAAGCTTTTTTAGCCCAAGACGTCAAAATGAACCATGAATGGGTTGAAACTGCACGGGCGTTGACGAAGTCGCAGGGGAATGTGGCCCAGGCAGCGCAGAAACTTCATGTGCATACAAACACCATTTACTATCGAATCGCCGCCGTCCGGGAATTTTGCGACTTGGATCTTCGCAGCCTGAACCTGTTGGCTGATATCCAGTTCCTGCTGGCCTGCAAGGATTTCGGAACCTATCACTAAATGCCAGAGTGAGGAGCGGCTCGTTTTCGATGTCTAACTGCATTCCCAAGGTTCAGATGCGCGGCTGTACTGGGAGTGTGGGTGGTGGGTGGTGGCAGAACGTCGAGTCTTCTTCGAAAGGCAATTGGTGTTTTTGTTGCTGATAGAGCAAGGAGGCGGTTGTTCGCATTTATATTTGCGGCGTGCTTCCGCGTGGTTGCGCGACTTCTAAGCAACTGTAGGAAGACGATGCTTGGTACAGAGGCATGCCATTAGGGCAAGTACTGCCTGGTCGATATGGTGGCGCATGCAAGGAAAGGAATCAGGACAATACTGCCGGCAATGACTGCATAACCACCGTCCATCTGTATTGAGAAGGCTCTGCCGCTGAACGCCTCAGGACAGTATTCACGTAATAGGAACGAGAGCAGCGCTGACTCGTCGATAACCGTTAGCTCCAGACCACGTATAGGTCGTTATGGCCCGAGGCTCCACGCTCCACTGAGTATTTGACGCGTTGGGCACCACCCAATCGTGCGGTTCAGCACCACCGTTCGTGCGAGAGAGCACCAGTGGTGGTGTGGCTGGGAACCACTGGTGCCCTCCGCCATGGATTATGCGCTGGCCAGCGCGGCATGCTCCCTCATGTTGTAGGTGCCGGTCTCGACCCAGATCGTGTTGTGGATGATACGGTCCATGATCGCGTCCGCGTGGACACCGGAGCCGAGCCGCTGATGCCAGTCCTTCTGCGAATACTGGGTGCAGAACACCGTTGACGTTTCGCCGTAGCGGCGCTCCATCAGCTCCAGCAACATGCCGCGCATCGATTCCGTCGGTCGGTCCAATAGCCACTCGTCAATAACGAGCAGCGTGAACGCGGCGTACTTGCGCAGGAACTTCGCGGACCCTCCCGGGCTGTCTTGCGCGGCGACCCAGGCTTCCTCGAGGTCGGGCATGCGGACGTAGTGGGCCCTGATGCGGTGTTCGCAGGCACGCTTGGCGATGGCGCACCCCAGGTATGATTTCCCCGAGCCGGTGAATCCCTGGAAGACAACGTTCTGCTGCCGGGTGACGAAGGAGCAGGTGCCGAGCTGGGCCAGCAGCTCCCGGTTGAGGCTGCGCTCCTCGAGAAGGTCGATGCGGCGCAGGTCGGCGCTCGGGTAACGAAGCCCGGCCCGCCGGATCAGGCCCTCGACCTTGGAATGCGCAAAGGTGGAATAGGCGTCATCGACGACCAGCCGCACCCGCTCTTCGAAGGGCATGCCGAGGCTGAGCGTCTCATCCTGGCTGTCGATCGCATCCAGGAGTTCTCCGGCATTCATTTCGCGGAGCTTGCGTTTGGTCTCCCCGTCCAACCGGCTCATCGGGTGCCACCGGCGTAGTAGGCGCTGCCGCGGACGTATCCGCCCTCTTCCGCCTCGGGCTCGTCGGGGACGCGCCCCGTCTTGTCTTGCCCGGTGTCGAGGATCGGGCGCAGGTGCGCATATCGGGGAGAACGGATCGGTCCGCGCAGCGCCAGCTCGCAGGCCGCCTCGACCCGCGCCGGGGAGAACCGGCGGGAGAGGCGCAGCACCGCCAAGGCCGGATCGAAGCCGGCCTCCTCGATGGAGGCTGCCTCGAAGATCTTGCCGATCACGCTCGTCGTGGCCGGGCCCATCCGGGCTGCCCAGTCCTCGATCCGGCCCCGGTCCCAAGCCTGCCAACTGCGCCCCTCTGGCATGTCCGCGTCGTTGGTCTGATACTGGTTCACCGTGCTTGCCGGCAGCAGCAGGTGGCTGGTCAGTCGCTCATCACCCCGATAGACCTCCAGCATCGTATCCGTCACCCGAAGGTCAACGTGGGCGCCGATGTGGCCAAAGGGCACGGAGTAGAAGTTCCGAGCCCAGACCACGTGGGCGTTCTTGTTCACTTTGCGCCTGTAGGCCCACGTGCTGATCTCGAACGCGGCTGCCGGCAGCGGTTGCATCAGCGGCAGCTCCTCGGTGGTGAACACGCTCAGCCGGGAGCCGGCGCGTTTCTGGAACGGTTGCCGGTTATAGGCATCGATCTGTTCCCGGGTCCGGGTGCGCAACTGCGCCAACGAGGTGAACTGCTCATGCCTGAGCCCCGCGATGACCCATGTCGCCACATGTGAGACGGTGTTTTCAACGCTCGCTTTATCCTTTGGAGCCCGAACCCTGCCCGGCAACACCGCGGCCGAATAGTGCGCCGCCATTTCCCGGTAGGCGTCGTTGAGAACGACCTCTCCCTCGCGTGGGTGGGAGATCACCCCGGTCTTCAGGTTGTCGGGCACCAGGCGTGGAACGCTGCCGCCGAAGAAGGCGAACATCGCCGCGTGGGCACGCAACCAGCTGTCCTGCTTCATGTCCAAGGTGGCTTCCACGAACGCATAACGGCTGAACGGCAGGCAGGCGACGAACAAATACACCTTCGAGATCTCACCCATGGTCGGATCCAGCAGCTGCATCGTGGGACCGGACCAGTCCACCTCGATGCTGCGGCCGGCCTTGTGCCCGACCCGGGACGATGCCCCGGTCACGGCGGCGTGCTCGCCATAGAGGCGGCAGAACCGGTCGTAGCTCATGACCGGCTGCCCTGCGCGGGAGGTCGTGTCGACATATTCCTGGTGCAAAAGCTTCAACGTCACCCCGACCCGCGCCAGCTCGGTGTGCACCCGGGCCCAGTCCGGTTGCGCGAATACGCTCTCCCGGACCCCGCGGCCGGGAAACAACGCCGCATACACCTCGGCCTCGGACATCTCGGCGACGTCATCCCAACCAAGTCCCGCCAGCTCCGCCGCATCGAGGACCGCCTGGATGCTGTGCCGGGATATCTTATGGGCAGACTCGATCGCTCGCCGCGACAGGCTCTGGTTACGCAGCTGCAATACCAGCTTCGCTTTGATCTTCCGTACCATTGCCGGTACTCCTTCCACCATGTGGCCATCACATGGTGGAAGGAGCCTTGCAGGTGGTGCTCAAACACACCAGCGGTGGTGCTCAAACACGCCAATCGCGCTACCGGGCGGTGGAGCTCACCCGCACCACAAGTGGAGCCCACCAGGGCCAATATTCACCACTCAGTGGAGAGGATCACGGCTGTGGCGTTGAAAAGGAGCATGAATGATCGGGCGCAGAGTGGGCGGTTCCGATTGGAACCGCCCACTCGCATTCTGCATTTCGTCCGGTTCCCTAAATAATTGCTGCGGGCCGCTTGAACCTGGCGGCATATTCCTCGCCGCTTGTTCGGGACTCTGGATCGCGGTTGGCTGCCATGAGGGAAGGCAAATCGTCGCGGTGACCGGACAACATCTCTTCGGCCGCTTCCCGAACCCGTTTCGCCGTTTCCATCAGAACGAAAGACGAACGGTTAGTCAGAGCCGACGCTACTTTGGAGACACGACTCTCGAGATCAGCCGGCTCGAAAACATCGGTGAAATATCCGCACTCGTGCCCCTCAGCTGCGAGCATCTTGCGCCCGGTGAGAACTAAGTCGGCGGTACGCGTTAAGCCGATCAGGCGGGCAAGGCGCGGGAAACCGCCCATTGAAAGTGGCACCCCCAAGTCCAGCTCCGATACGCGGAGTGAGGCATCAGTGGAGGCATATCTGAGTTCACATAAGGTTGGAAGAACCAGCCCCCCGCCCACAGCATGCCCCTGGACTTGGGCGATCTTGACTACGGGGGCTCTTTCAATATCCACGAACATCTGCTGAAAGTCCGAATATTCCAACAGCCGATCCCGCGCCGATTCTGCCTTCCAGGGTGCGTTCAGATCATGCCCGGCGCAAAATGACGATCCCTCGCCGCTAAGGATCATGACCTTCGCATCGTTCCGGTAGGCATACTTTTTCACGGCATAAGAAACCTCGCGCCCGACCTCTATATTCAATGCATTCAGTTTGTCAGGCCGATTCAGGCGGAGTCGAATAATACCTGCGTCGATAGAGATGGTTACGTTGTCCAGAAGTTCAGTGTCCATTGGTCCGCTCCTGCGGGATTGAAAATGCTGAGTTGTTCAAGTCATTACCTGCCGTTTCCGGGATTTTCTTGACAACGACTATGGCTGCCAGGCAGACGGCGATGAGATAAAAAGCTGGGGACAATGGCGAGCCCGTACTTTCTACTAGTAGCTGACTGATGAACGGCATGGTGCCACCAAAGATCGCGTATCCGAGATTGTAGGAGAGTCCGATGCCGGTCGACCGCACACTGGTGGGGAAAAGCTCGTATAGGGCGACATAACCGCCTCCGCCGAAGATAGAGATCCCGACGGCCAGGAAGAGTTGCGCTGCCAGGGCCCCTAGGAATGTCCCCGTAGTACACAGGAGATAAGCGGGCAAGGCCGCAACAGCCAAGTATATTGTCCCGATGCCCATGAGCGGGCGGCGCCCGTATTTGTCGGCCAGTTTGCCGCATAGCGGAAGGAGGAAAACAACACCGAGCACTGATATGGATGTGCTCAACATGGCTGGAATGGTCGCCATTTTGATTGTAGTGACGAGGAACGTGAACATATAGCTGTGTACGGTGTAGGCACTTACCGCCAGAACGCTGATGACAAGGCAGACGTACACTATGGCTTTCCTATGGGTGGTTGTTGCCTCCCTGATGGGTTTTTCAGAGAGCGCTCCCTCTTCAGCGAGGATCCGGAACTCATCCGACTCCTCCACCTTTAGACGGATTATAAGTCCGATGACAGCCAAGACACCGCCGAGAAGGAACGGAACTCGCCATATTCCGGCGTTGTAAGCTTCGACGCCGAAAACCCCATTAAGGCCAAGGATAAAGAAGCCTGCGAAGGCTGACGGCAGGAAGCTTGCTGCAAACGCGACGCCGATCCACATACCTCGTTTAGACGGAGGTGCGGACTCAATGACAAGGGGACCCATGCTGGACGCTTCGCCTCCAGCTGCAAATCCCTGAGTCAATCGGCAGAGAAGCAACAGGGCGGGAGCCGCAAGGCCAATGGAGGCATATGTCGGCAGTAGGCCGCAAATCAATGTTGCCCCACCCATAAGGAGGATGGTTCCCGAAAGAATGTTTCGGCGCCCCAAGCGGTCACCCAATACTCCGCACACGATGCCTCCCACTGGGCGCATGAGGAACCCGGCTCCGTACACAGCAAAAATGCTCAATACAGCTGCGGTGGAATTGGTGGCCGGGAAGAAATTTGCGGCCAGGACCGGAGCCAATGAGGCATAGACGAGGAAGTCGTACCATTCGACGAACTGTCCTACTGCCGCCCCCCGCAGAAGACGTTTCTGTTGTTTGGTGACGCCCGGCTCAGACTCGGGGGCGGCGGTGGTTTGCCCCGGCGTTGCGGCAATATCCATCTGTTTACTCCTTGCTTGCTAATAGTGGAGACAGGATTTCTTCGTTATGTTGGCCAACGCTGGCGAAGCCTTCGGCGTGGGACATGTTTCGCGGTTCGATGCGGATCGGGTTTCCGGCCAGTTTGATGGAGGAGGACCCGCTGATTTTCATGTCGACAATCATTTCCCGCAGGTTTGCCTGTTCCGAGTCGAGCAGTTCCTCTGCGCGTTGCAGCGGCGAGGAAGGAACCCCGGTCTCGGCAAGCATCTTAGATGTTTCCACCCGTGTCCTTGTTGCGAGCCACTGGGTCAATCTGGGCTCGATCACGTCTTTCAAATGTTTTGTGCGTCCGGTGCCGTGCTCCAGGCGGGGGTCAGCGGCGAGGTCGTCCAATCCTGCGACTTTGCACAGGGCGTGCCACTGGTCATCGCTGATGACGCAAATGCAAAGCCAGCCGTCGGAGGCTTCGAAGAACCCGTAGGGCGCGAACCAGCCATGGTGGTCGGCGCCGAGGTCAAGGTTCATATCGGCTCCCGACTTGAGGGCAATACTCCACTCGTTCATCGAAAGCATGGCATCGTACATGGCCGTGTCCACCCGTGACCCGGCCCCGGTGGTAGCCCGACGGACCAGGGCCATAGCTATTCCCGCTGCCGCGTAGACGGAAGTGATGCTATCGCCGAACGGCAAGCCCACGGCACGGGGACGGGAGCCTTCCATCGGCAATTGGCTGACTACACCAGCCATGGATTCTGCCACCAGGTTGAAGGCCGGCCAGGAACGATACTCGCTTTCGGTGTGGCCGAATCCACTGATCGAAGCGTAGATTAACCGAGGATTGATGCGTTGCAGCTCATTCCATCCCAAGCCCCAGGCATCCATGGCACCGGGCCTGAAATTCTCCACCAAAACGTCGGCGGATCGGATGAGGGCTTCAAAGAGAGGCCGCTGTTCCGGGGAACGAATATCCAACGTCACAGACTTCTTTCCGCGGTTATGGCGCAGAAAGTACGTGCTGATTGATTCGCCGTCCTGCAAGTCCATCATCTGTGGAAGTTCACGATTGACCTCCCCCCGGGCCGGTTCGACCTTAATGACCTCAGCTCCGCCGTCCGCCAAAAGCATCGTGCAATACGGGCCGGAAAGGTAACGGGTCAGATCAAGCACCCGGATCCCCTGCAGAGGCGGGATCCCGGCATCGTCGGGAAAAATTCCTGTTGCTGTGGCCATCTCCGGAAGTCCTTCGTGTCGTCTGAGGCAACGCCTCGGTGATCTACCTCACTATCTTCTCCTGTTCGTAAGGCGCCGGTCACTGGAGGACTTAGAAGACTGCCGCGCTTCACACTGTGGAATCACACAACCAGAGGAAAGAAACCTCTAGCTAGCTGTCAGGTGGGAAGCGTTGGATGGGGGTTTCGCGCATGTTAGCTAGGAAGCCTGAAACGATTCGTGCGGTGGCTTTCTTGTAGTCCTCGTCTTGGCACAAAATTGTCTGGTCCGCTCTTAATTCACCGGAAGACAGAGCGAACCTCCGCAGCCCTAATTGAGCTTGAGGATAGTTTGACTGGGCCTCCACGTAGGAACTCGAATTCGAGTCCATTGTTCAAAACTGCTGGGCCAAGAGTTTATTCTCTTCCACGCAGGAGGCCTGTACTTGGGTTGTTTTTCTAGAGGACGCCAAGCCCTTACCCTTCACGACCATGTTGTTCGAGACAATGGTCATCCGATGGCGTCCGAATCGCGCAGGGCGCCGATAAAACGGCTGGGGATCCCGCTGAGCCCGAAACCTCAGACAGTGATGATCACCCCGTCTCGCATTTTCAAGGTCAGAGACTGGGCAGCGTCAACTACTACTTTCGCTGACATGGATCTTTTTTCGGGACCCATGATATGGATTGCGCCGTTTTCTTGTCCCGACCGGCCCCAGGGGGCGTATTGATGCTGCTATCAGTTGAGGTGGACAGGGGAACCCTTGGGCCTGTCTTCAGATGTTCGGTCTGAATCTTGGTCCTGGCCGTCGTCGGGAATTGCCCTCCTGTCCAGGATGGCCCGCGCGTGGCGCAGGATCGGCTCGTCGACCATCTGCCCCTCAAAGGTAAAGACGCCGTTAGCGTCTTCGGCAGCGGCGAGTAGGCGCGCGGCCCGGTCGACCTGTTCCGGTGTCGGCATGAAGGCCTTGCGAATGACGGCCATTTGCCCGGGATGGATGGAGGCCTTGGCCCCGAATCCCGAGGCCTGGGCGTCAATGGATTCGGCCAGCAAGCCCTGATGGTCGGGAATGTTGATGTAGACCGAGTCGATGGCTACCTTGCCGAAAGCGCCGGCGGCCAGCAGCACCTGGGACCGGGCGTGCCGTGCCACGTCCCGGTACGTGCCGGATTCCTGGCGGGAGGAAGATCCGCCGAGGGACGCAACCAGGTCCTCCGCGCCCCACATCAAGCCCACGACGTGGCGGGCGGCAGCAATTTGCGGGGCATTGATGATCCCCAGCGCGGTCTCGCACAGGGCCACGACGTTGAAATCGGCGACGGTGGCCAAGTCGCCAAGGGTTTCGGTTTTGGCGAGCATGATGGTGCGGTAGGCGGTCCGCTGGACCGCGGCCACGTCCGCGGCGAAGTCCAGGGTGCCGACCGGATTGATCCGCACGATGGTGCGTTCCGGATCCAGGGGGTTATCGATGAGCATGCGACGCGCCCCGGCGCGGTTTTCCGCCGCGACGGCGTCCTCGAGGTCCAGGATCACCGCATCTGCGCGTTCCAGTGCCTTGGCATATCGGTCCGACCGGTCCGCGGGGCAAAACAGGATTGCCGGTCCCATGGTGAAGTTTTTCATGCCTAGTCCATTCCCGCGGTGTTCATGGATGTCGTGTGGGCGTCCCTGGTCCACATCATGCAGGTGCGAGTGGCGGTGGCCACGACCACGCCGTCCTGGTTCCTGCCGGTGTGTTTCATCGTGACAATTCCCTGTCCCGGACGGGACTTGGAGAGCCGGATGCCGGTGACTTCTGTTTCGGTGTAGAGCGTGTCGCCGTGGAACATCGGATGCGGGAATTTCACCGCGTCGATCCCGAGCTGGCCGATGATGGTCCCCTCCGTCATTTGCGGAACCGACTGCCCGATCATGGTTCCCAGGGTGAAGAGGGAATTCATGAGCCGCTGCCCGAAGGGCTGGGTGGCACTCCAGGCAGCGTCCAGGTGCAGGCCCTGGTTGTTCATGGTCAGCGAGGTGAAGAGCACGTTGTCGGTCTCGGTCAGGGTGCGCCCGGGACGGTGCGCGTACACCACACCCTCGCGCAACTCGTCCAGGTAGAACCCACGTTGCTCCACGCGCTCGGGGGTCTGGGTGCTCATGCGCTGTGCTCCAATTCGATTTGGGGGATTTCGGTGTCGTTGGCTTCGGCTTCCACGATTTTCACCGTGGCAATGATCTGGTTGGCCTTGACCAGATCGCCGACCTTGAGGTGGCTCATGTGGACGATTCCGTCGCTGGGCGAGAGCATTTGGTGTTCCATCTTCATGGCCTCAATCGATGCCAGGACCTGTCCGGCCACAACTTTCTGTCCGTCGCTTATCTGGACGGCAATGACCGTTCCGGGCATGGGGGAGCGCACCTCGGGGGACAGAGTTCCTGCGTCGCGGTCCATGGCAGCGAGCTCGCGGGCCAGATGTTCCCGGCGGCTCAAGGGGTGGATGGCGGTGGCCCAGCCGTCGCGGGAGAGCCAGATGGTGCCGTCGGGGGCAATCGAGATGCCCACTGGCCGGATCACCCCGTTGACGGATATGGCACCGGAGGTGCTGGGCAGCACCGTGAATTCGTTGCCGTCAACCAGGACGGTGGTTTCGGCACCGGTGGAGCGGGCCCGCAAGGAAACGACGTGACCGTCGATCTCCATATATAGGGCGGAGTCGACAGGCGTGCCCAGGCGCCACCCGTCTCCCCGGTGCCAGGTGCCACCAGTGTGTTCCCTGGTGCCCAGCGCCAGGTGCGCTGCCAGCGCCAGATCGCTGTCGTCCACGGAACGGAAGTGCATCTGCGCCATCTTGCGCCCGATCAGGTTGGTGTCCAGCTTGCCCGCCGCAACGTCCTGGTCATTGATGAGCAGCCGCAGGTATTCGATGTTGGTCAGCACGCCCAGCACCACGGTTTGGGACAGGGCCCGGTCCAGTCGGGTGAGGGCCTCGGCGCGGTCGGCGCCCCAGGTGATGACCTTGGCGAGCATCGGATCGTAGTGGGCGGAAATTTCCAGGCCGTTGCGCAGCGAGCTATCCACACGCACGTGCTCGCCCGTTGGTTCCTGCACGTGCAGGATGGTGCCGATGGACGGCAGGAAGTCATGGGCCGGGTCCTCGGCATAGAGCCGTGCCTCCACCGCATGGC